>CAIQIY010000130.1 GCA_903871975.1 uncultured Chloroflexota bacterium
AAGCGGATCAGGCCATAGGCACCGATCTTGATCACCATGCCGGCGATGTCGACCACCCCCGACGATGGCGCCGCGGTGTGCGCGGTGGTCAGCCAGCTGTGGAACGGCCACAGCGGCAGCTTCACCGCGAACGCGATCAGGAATGCGGCGAAGAGCATGCGCTCGGTCTCCAGCGGCAATTGCACCGCACCGAGCTGCAGGCTGGCCAGCACGGTCGCCAGATCGAAGGTATAGATGCCGGTCTGCGCGCCATGGGCCTGATACAGGCCGACGATGCCGATCAGCATCACCACCGATCCGGCGAAGGTATACACCAGGAACGTCTGGGCCGCGCGTCGGCGTTCGTCGCCACCCCAGATGCCGATCAGCAGCGCCGTCGGCACCAGCGTCAACTCGAAGAACACATAGAACAGCAGCATGTCCTGCGCGGCGAACACGCCGGTCATCGCGCTGGCCAACAGCAGCAGCAGCGCCTGCTGCAACCGCGGAGGCTCGCCGCCGGCGTTCCAGCTCGCCAGCAGGCTCACCGGCGTGAGCAGTGTCGTGAGCACGACCAGCCACAGGCTGATGCCATCGACCGAGACGGTGTAGCTGAGGCCCCACGCGGCGACCCAGGCGACGCTGTCGACCAGCTGGTAGCCGGCCTGACTCGCATCGAACCGCGCCACGAGCGCTACGGCAGTGGCCAGCGCACCGAGCGCGCTGAGCATCGCGAAGCCGCGCGCCACCCGCGTCTGGCTCGCCGGCGTGAGCCAGATGAGCAGCGCACCGAGCGCCGGCAACGCAATCGCGAGCGAGACGAGAGGAAAGCCGATCTGGTTCACAGTAGCTCCTGTACACCCGGGCGCCGCGACGCGCGCGCCGCGACGCCTGCCGTCTGCGCGGGGAGCCGCTCCCCGCAGCACTGCCGTCGGATCACCGCATCGTCATCGCCAGCAGCGCGGCGAGCAATGCCACGACACCGAGCAGAAATACCATCAGCCCACGGCGCGCATGACCACTCTGGAGCGCCCGTACGCCGCGCGACAGCGCGACCAACGTGCGCCCGGTGCCGCCGACCAGCACGCCATCGAGTGCCTCGCCATCGACCACGCGGCCCAGCCATGCGCTGCACTGGCGATAGGGTCGTACGATCGCCCGATCATAGAGCCAGTCGAGGCCCCAACCGAGTTCGGCGCCGCGCCAGATGTCGCCCAGGTAATACAGCGCCGGGTCGGTCTTGCCGGGCACGATGCGCTCGTCGATGACGCGCGCGTACAACCACCAGCCCAGGTAGCCGCCACCGACGGCGATCGCCGTCACGACGAGCGCCATCACGGCCTTGCCGACGCTGTAGATCGCCTCGGGCTCGGCGAGCGTCGGCTCGAGCCAGCTGCTGAGCCAGTGGACACCGGGCAGGTTGAGCACGCCACCGATCGCTGCGCCGACTGCCAGCACCACCAACGGCCAGCGCATGCTGCCCTTCGGATCGTGTGCCGCCGCGTGCGCCTCGCGTGGTGCTCCGTAGAAGATCAGCGCCACCTGCCGCCCCATGTAGAAGGCGGTCAGCGCCGAACTGCCGATCAGCATCAACGCGATCGCCGGATTCTGTGCGGTGAACCACGCATGGGCGATGATCTCGTCCTTGCTCCAGAAGCCCGCGAGCGGGAAGATGCCGGCGAGTGCCAGCGCACCAACCACATACACGCGGAACGTGAACGGCAGCTGCTGACGCAGCCCACCCATGCGGCGCATGTCCTGGACATCGTGCAAGGCATGGATCAGCGCGCCCGCCGCGAGGAACAGCAGCGCCTTGAACAGGCCGTGGGTGAGCAGGTGGAACATGCCGGCCGCGTAGGCGCCCATGCCCACCGCCGCCACCATGTAGCCCAGCTGCGAGATCGTCGAATACGCCAGCACGCGCTTGAGATCAAACTGCGTCGCCGCCGAGAACGCGGCCAGCAAGGCGGTGACCGCGCCCACGCCGACGACCCAGCTGGCCGCGGTGGGTGCCGCCGAAAACACCACGTGATTGCGCACGATCAGGTACACGCCTGCCGTCACCATCGTGGCAGCATGGATCAGCGCCGAGACCGGCGTCGGGCCGGCCATCGCATCGGGCAGCCAGGTCGACAGCGGCAGCTGTGCCGATTTGCCACACACGCCGATCAACATCAGCAGCCCGATCGCCGTCAACACGCCGATGCTGCCGAGCGGCCCGAGCTGCACATCGACGAATGCCAGCTCGGCGGCCCGCTCGAGATACCCCGGCGTGCCCAGCGTCGCATTCGGCAGGAACGACACCGAGCCAAGCCGCGAGAAGATCAGCATGATCGCCAGCAGGAATGCCGCATCGCCGATGCGATTGACGACGAACGCCTTGACGGCAGCCTCGGCCGGCACGATGCCGGGTGCCACCGAGCGGCGATCAAAGTAGTGGCCGATCAACAGGAACGAACACAGGCCCACGCCCTCCCAACCGAGGAACAGCAGCACCAGGTTGTCGGCCATCACCAGCAGCAGCATCGCCGCCACGAACAGGTTCAGGTAGGCGAAGAACCGCACTGGCCGGCTGTCGCCGTGCATGTAGCCCAGCGAATAGACATGGATCAAACTGCCGACCCCAGTGATCAACAGCGCCATCACGGCCGTCAACTGGTCGAACAACAGCCCGAACGAGACCCGGAACGACGCCACGTCGATCCAGGTCCATGCCACCGACTCGATCCGCGCCGCGTCGGCCGGCATGGTCTGCAAGACCCACACCGACACCAGCGTCGCCACGAACGAGAGTCCTGCCGCGGCCGTCGCGATCATCCCCGCGGCACGCTCGCCGCGGGCGAGCAGCAGCGTGGCCACTGCGCCCAGCAGGGGCAGGGTGGGAATGAGCCAGATCACCCAGCGTAGATCAGACATCCGGATCCCTCAACTCTTGCGCGGTCGTCGACGCGATCACCCCTTGAGCAGCGTCATGTCATCGACATTCGTCGTCTGTCTGGTGCGGAAGATCGTCACCAGCAGCGCCAGACCCACGGCGACTTCGGCCGCCGCGACGACGATCACGAAGAATACGATCACCTGGCCGAGAATGTCCTGCCGCGCGAAGGCAAACGCGACCAGCACCAGATTCGCCGCGTTGAGCATCATCTCGACCGACATGAAGGTGACCAGTACGTTGCGCCGTACCAGCACGCCGATGACGCCGATGGCGAACATGATGGCGCTCAGGGCGACATAGTAGTAGGTTGGTATCATCGCTCTAGCCTCGCTGGTTCTCGCGCAGATGGAGCACGACGACGCCGACGATCGCGGCGAGGATCAGCATCGCAGTGACCTGGAACGGCAACAGCGCATCGGTGAACAACGCCCGCGCGATCGCCTCGGGGGCGCCGAACCCCTCGGCGGCAGCGGCTGGCGCGCCGAGCGGCCCGCTCAGCGCCACGACCAGCACGGCAGCGAGCAGCGCGATCCCCATCACCAGCGCCGTCGGTTGCTGCCAACGCAAGGCGTCGGCACCTTCCTCGTGGCGTTCGGCGCCGAGCAGCATCACCACGAACAGGAACAGCACGATGATCGCCCCGGCATACACGATCAATTGAATGGCGAACAGGAACGGGGCGCGCAGCAGCAGGTACAACACCGCGATGGCGCTGAAGTTCAACAGCAGGAACAACGCACTATGGACTGCGTTCTTGCTGAGAACCATCGCGACGGCGCCGATGAGCGCGACGACGGCGGTGATGGCGAAGACAGCGAGCTCCATGGGTTCTCCGTCCCGTTACAGATCGATCTGGGCCGGTGGGCTGGGCCGACGGTCGAGTTGTGCCAGCACCGGCGGTATCTCGCCGTGCCCGCGATCGGCCGCTACGAGCAGCATCTCTTTGGTGAAGATCGACGATGTGCGGTCATAGAACGAGATCTCGTACTGGTGCTCCAGCACGATTGCGTTGGTCGGGCAGGCATCCTCGCAGTAGCCACAGAAGATGCAGCGCAACATGTTGATCTCGTACGTGGCCGCATACCGCTCGCCCGGCGAATTGGGCCGTGCCGGGTCGTTGGCGGCCGGCACGACCAGGATGGCGTCGGACGGGCAGGCTGCGGCGCAGAGCGAGCAGCCGATGCAGCGCTCCATGCCGTTGGCGAAGCGCTTCAGCTGATGTCGCCCGCGAAAGCGCTCGCGCACCGGCCGCTTGACCTCGGGGTACTCGACGGTGACGGGCTTGCGGAACAGGTACCCCAGTGTGGTGCGCAGCCCCTTGAAGATCGCTCCAAGCATCGCATGTCCTCGTTTCAGCCGCACGGCGCGCACGCCCCGCGCGGGGTGGCGTCACGACTGTTGGGTGGCGCGCGAGATCAGCGTCACGCTCGATGCTGCACGCGCCGGCTGGCTGATGGCGACGCCGATCAGCAGGACCACCAGGCCGATGCCGCCGGTGAGCAGCGCGGCGAGCAGCCCGGCGTCGGGCAACAACACGTTCACGATGGCCGTCACCGCCACGTTCACCAGCGCCAGCGGCAGCAGGACCTTCCACCCCAGATTCATCAGCTGGTCGTAGCGCACACGCGGCAGCGTGGCGCGCATCCATACCGAGATGAACGACAGCACCGTGACCTTCAGCAGGAATGCACCCAGCGAGGTGAGGCCGAACACGGCAGCGCCGATGGTGTCGCCGGCACTGGCACTCACGGCCGCCGCGAGCTCGGTCAGGCCGGGGAATTGCCAGCCGCCGAAGAACAGCATCACTGCGATGGCGTTCATCGCGATCAGCTTGATGTATTCGGACATGAAGAACAGCGCGAACTTCATCGAACCGTATTCGGTGTTGTAGCCGCCGACCAGCTCCTGCTCGGCTTCGACGAGATCGAACGGCGCCCGTACGACTTCGGCGGTCGAAGCGATCAGGAAGATGACGAAGCCGAGGAATTGCGGCACGATGTACCACATCTGGCCTTGCCCCGCGACGATCGCTTCGGTGCGGAAGCTCTGGGCTTGCATCACGACACCGAGCACCGCCAGGCCGAGCGCGAGTTCGTACGAGATCACCTGCGCCGAGGCGCGCACCCCGCCGAGCATCGAGTACTTGTTGTTCGATGCCCAGCCGGCGATGGCGATGCCGTAGACACCGACCGACGTCACGGCGAGCAGATACAGCACGCCAACGTCGATCGGCGCGAAGTGCAGGTAGTTGCCGCCCTGGCCGTCGGGCCAGTAGCCCAGCGGGATGGCGACCCAGATGATCAGCGCCGGTACGACGGCGAAGCCAGGTGCGATCAGGTACACCCAGCGATCGGCCATCGTCGGAATGACGTCTTCCTTGAAGAACAGCTTGACGGCATCGGCAGCTGGCTGCAGCCAGCCGCCAAGGACGCGCCGACCACCGGGCAACGGGATCGCGCCGGCACGGTTGGGGCCGACACGGTGCTGAAATCGCGCCAGCAGGCGCCGCTCGAACAGCGTGAAGTAGGCGAACAGCGTCGTGGCGGCCAGGGTGAGGCCGATGCACTTGATGATCAGAATGCCGATGCCGAGCCAGTCCATAGCGCTTGCTCTCCTCACTGCCGCGGGTTCAGGGCTCGCCGCGCGCGATGGTGACGCTGGTGACCACGCCGTCGCACAGGTCGGCGGCGGGAATGCCGGCGACATCGACGATCAGCACGGTGCCGGCGGCCAGGCCCCGGTCGATCTGCGCCGGCAGCGTGATGCTGCCACACGCGCTGGCGAGTACGACTGGCTCGCCGATGCCGATGCCGAGCGCGCCGGCGTCGGCCGCGCCGATGATGACGTGCGGCGGCACCATGCGCGGTGCCAGCTTCGAGCCGCGCGCCCAGTCGCGACCGTCGTAGGCGCGTGGTACCAGCACTGCCTGGATGCCCGGCACGATGGCGTCGGTGAGCGGCGTCAGCGACGCCACAACCGGCGGCAGGCCGTCGCCCTCGGCGGCAGTGGGCAGCTGGATCCCCACGCCTTCGGTGTTGGCGTACGATGTGCCGTCGTAATAGACCGACTCATTGGCTTGGCGGCCCCAGTTGCCGGCGGTGACGCCCAGGCTGGTGTAGCGCGCGCCGGCGTAGGTCGCCACGCGCGCGGCGATGGCGTCGGTCACGTCGCTGCTGATGCCGTAGCCCGGGTCGTTGCCGAGGGCGGCGGCGATGCCCTGCAGGATCTGCCAGTGGGCACGCTGGCCGTCGGGTGCCTGCCGCGCTTGCCGCGAGCGCTGCACGCGCCGCTCGGCGTTGGTGAAGGTGCCGTCGCGCTCGGGGAGCATGGCGCACGGCAACACGACGTCGGCGCGCCGCGCGGTGTCGCTCAGGAAGGCATCCTGGACGACCAGGAAGTCGAGTGCGTCGAGCGCGCTGGCGCTGGCAGCGCCCAATGCGGCGGGATCGTGCCCCGCGACGAGCAGCCCCTTGATCTCGCCACGCATGATCGCCGGCCAGTAGTGCGCCGCGGCCAGGCCGCCCTCGCCCGGCACGATGCCGAGATCCTGCGCGCCCCGTGCGTTGCCGCCCGGCGCGAGTGCGATGATGCCGCTGCCGGTTCGGCCGAATGCACCAGTCACCGCTGCCAGCGCACCGGCGGCATCGCTCGCCGCGCTGCCCTGCGCCAGGCCGGTGCGGCCGAGCATGATGATCGCGTGCCGGGCACCGACGAACTGCTCGGCGAGCGCCCGCACGACTGCCGGGTCGACGCCGGCTGCGGCCGCCAGGCTGCCGACCGATGCACCCTTCAGGCTGGTGCGCAGGCGATCGATGCCACGGGCCCGCGCGCTCATCGGCGCACTCCCCTCGAGCACGACTGCGACCATCGCCTGGAGGAGTGCTGCCTCGCGCCCCGGTGCGACCCGCACGACCCGCGTGGCGCTGCCGTCGAGTTTGGTCGGGTATGCATTCGCAGTGATCAGCTGGCCGCCGCGCGCGACGATGCCACGCAGCCGCAGCACGTAGAGCGGGGCTTCTTCTTCGGGGTCGGCGCCGACCAGCAGGACCAGCGCGCCCTGCCCCAGGTTCAGCAGGTTGGTGCCGCTGGCCACGCCAAAGCGCGCACTCGCCGTCTCGAGCGCGACGTCGGCCGGCCCGCCCGGGCGATGATCCAGATGCGGCGTGCCGAGCGTGTCACGCATCACGTGGTGGAACAGCGCGAAATCTTCGTTCGAGGCATCGGCGCTGATCATGCCGGCCAGCGCCGTGGCGCCGGCCGTGCTGCGCACCCGCATCAGACCCTGCGCCGCCACGCGCAATGCCTCGTCCCACGTGGCAGGCACGAGCTGCTCGCCACGGCGTATCAGCGGGGTGGTCAGGCGCGCGGCGTCGTCGACGTGGCGCATGCCGAACCGGCCCTTGTCGCAGTTCCAGATCTCGTTGACGAAGTCGTTCTCGCGCGGCATCACGCGCATCAGCCGGTCGTGACGCATGTCGAGGGTGATGTTGCAGCCCACCGGACAGTGCGTGCAGACCACCGGCACCGGCCGCACTTCCCATACGCGCGCCTTGAAGCGGAAGTCGGACGATGTCAGCGCGCCGACTGGGCAGATGTCGGTGGTGTTGCCCGAGAACTTGCTGTCGAATGGTGGGTCGCTCTTCGAGATGATCTCCCATGAGCGGCCACGGCTGTCGAACCCCAGCACCGGATCGCCGGCGATGTCGTCCTGGAATCGCACGCAGCGCGAACACAGGATGCAGCGCTCGCGGTCGAGATAGATCGTGTCACCCAGCGGGATCGGCTTCTCGAAGTGCACCTTGTCCTGGTAGTCATAGCGCGAGGTGCTCGGGCCGAACTGCATCGTCAGGTTCTGCAGCGGGCATTCGCCACCCTTGTCGCATACCGGACAGTCGAGCGGATGCGATGACAGCAAAAACTCGAGCTGGCCACGCTGCGCGAACTGCACCTTGTCGGTGACTGTCTTGACGACCATGCCGGCGGCGACGGGCGTGACACAGCCGGGCTGCAGCTTGCCCATCATCATCACCAGCTTCGGCGTGCCGTCGGGATTGAGCACCGGCTGCCGCGTCGCCTGGTCGATCTGCGGCGTCCATACCTCGACCAGGCACATGCGGCACATGCCGACCGGCTTGAGCTTGGGATGGTAGCAGAACACCGGGATGGCGACTTCGGTCGCCCGCGCGGCATCGACGATGTTGGTGCCGGCAGGCACGGTCACCGTCTGCCCATCGATGATCAACGTCACATCTGGCATCGTGTTTCACACCTTCATCAGTGCGTGACCAGCGGAATGGCGTTGGCCCGCAGCGTGGCCGCGCTGGCGGCGGCGCGTTCGATCGCTTGCTCGAACTCGCCGGGAAACAACCGCAGGGCACTGCGGATGGGGACGACGGCGCTCTCGCCGAGCAGGCAGAAGCAGTTCCCCGCCATCTGGTTGTAGACGTCGTGGAGCAACGGGATGTCGCTGGCACGCCCACCGCCATGGTTCATGCGGTGCAGCACGCGGACAAGAAAGGTCGTGCCTTCGCGGCAGGGGGTGCATTTGCCGCACGATTCGTGCTTGAAGAACTCGTCCATCTTGTAGGCGAGCTCGACGGCACTGACGGTGTCGTTGAGGATGATCACGCCGCCCGAGCCGAGCATCGTGCCGGCAGCGGCGAGCGACTCGTAGTCCATCGGGGTGTCGAGCTTGTCGGCGGTCAGCCAGGCCGAAGAGGCACCACCGGGTACGATGATCTTCACCGGCCGGCCGTCGCGCATGCCGCCACCGTAATGGTCGGCTTCGACGAGTTCGCGCAACGGTGTGCCGAACGGTACCTCGTAGTTGCCGGGCCGGCGGATGTGCCCGCACAGCGAGAACACCTTGGTGCCGGGGCTCTTCTCGGTGCCGTGGCTGCGGTACCACGCGACGCCACGCTGGATGATCATCGGTACGTTGGTGAGCGTCTCGACGTTGTTGATGATGGTGGGCTTGCCGTACAGCCCCGCGGCCGCCGGGAACGGCGGCTTGAGGCGCGGCTGGCCGATCTTGCCCTCGAGCGACTCCATCAGCGCGGTCTCTTCGCCGCAAATATAGGCGCCCGCACCCCGGTGGACGACGATGTCGAGATCGTATCCGCTGCCCAGGATGTTCTTGCCGAGATAGCCACGCCGGTAGGCGTCGGCGACCGCCCGCTCGAGCGTCCGCGCGCCGGCGGCAAATTCGCCGCGTACGTAGATGTATGCGGTGTTGCATTCGATGGCGTATGCCGCGATCGCGACACCCTCGATCAGCTGGTGTGGGTTGCGGTCGATGATCTGGTGGTTGTTGAAGGTGCCCGGCTCGCTCTCGTCACAGTTGCACAGCAGGTATCGCGGGTACTTGTCTTTTGGGAGAAAGCCCCACTTGACGCCGGTGGGAAAGCCGGCTCCGCCACGGCCGCGCAACCCGGCGTCACGGACCAGCGTGATGACTTCGGCTGGCGTCTTCTCGGTGAGGACGGTGCGCAACGCCGTGTATCCGCCGTGGCGATGGTACACCTCGGGATCGCCAATGTCGGGGATGTCGAGGTCGCGCAGGACAATATGCTCGGTCAGTGGAGGCATAGCTTGCTGCTCGCTTTCCTGGCCGGCTCGTGACCGGCTGAAGATGGCCTGCGACGGCGCCATGCTATCATCTTCGACCACTTGTGTCAAACTGCACAAGGGGTCGTTTGGGTGGTGATCGTGGGTGGACGATATCGCTTCATGGTGCTGCGGCATGGTGCACCCCCCCGTCCCTGCGGTTCGATCACCCCGCGGCTCCGTCACTACCCGCGCTGGTCTGTGCTACCCACTCCCGTCGTGCCCCCCGCCCCCAGCGCTGATGCAACGCCAGCGCCGACAGCGCCAGCCGGTCGACAGCAGCGGCACGAGCGCTGGAGTGCTGCCGGATTCGTCGCCCCCGCACGCGCAGCGAGGCCACGCACAGTGCTGGTACCACATCCGTTGCATCAGCCCTGGATGATCCCTGCTCCTGGTTGACAACTGCGCATGCCGCTGCTAATATTGAAATTAGGCGTGACGTAAATTGACACGTTGCAGGCCAACAACACCTTGACCAACACGCGAGACGGGAGCGTCGTGCCATGCGTTTACCAACCCTGATCCTGATCATCACCATGCTGCTCGCCGGATGCAGCCAAGCCGGCCCGGCAGACAGACCGACGGGCGACGGGCGGCTGCAGGTCGTCGCCACCACACAGCACATCGCCGATGCCGTCGCGAACATCGCCGGTGACGCGATCGTGCTGACGTCATTGCTCGGCCCGGGGATCGATCCCCATACGTATGTCGCCACCGAAGGCGACATCCAGACATTGCAGGATGCCGACCTGATCGTCGCGAACGGGCTGCTGCTCGAGGCGCGGATGGCGCGAATCCTCGAGCAGATTGGCCAGGGCGGCACGACGCGGGTCGTCGCCGTCGGCGATCGGCTCGATCCGTCGACCTTGCTGAACTGGGAGCCCGAAGCCGGCCTGCCGCATGACCCGCACATCTGGAACGACGTGCGCCTGTGGATCCAGGTCGTCGGGGTGATACGGGAAGCCCTGGTCGAGCTCGATCCAGCCAACGCCGCGACCTACACCGCCAACGCCACGCGGTACACCACCGAACTCGAAGCGTTGCACCGCTACACGCTCGCACAGGTCGAGCGCATCCCGCAGGAACGGCGGGTGCTGGTGACCGCCCACGACGCATTCAGCTACTACGGGCGGGCCTACGGGTTTCAGGTCGAAGCCGTTCAAGGCATCAGCACGCAGGCCGAGGCGAGTGCAGCCGACATCCAGGCGCTCGCCGACGTCGTGACGGCGCGCCGTGTGCCGGCGATGTTCGTCGAGACGACGATCTCGCCACGCACGATCGAGGCCGTCCAGGAGGCGGTGCGCGCGGCGGGGCACAGTGTCGCGATCGGCGGCGCGTTGTTCGCCGATGCGATGGGCGCGCCGGGCACACCCGAGGGGACATACGTCGGCATGATGCGGCACAACATCGATACGATCGTGGCAGCACTCGCCGGCACCTGAGCCAGGCGTCAGGCATACGACAGGCAGGAGCGCAGCATGCACACCGCAGCGGCAGCCATCGAGGTGACCGATCTCACCGTTGCCTATCACGATACCCCCGTGTTGTGGGATGTCGACGTCCGCGTGCCACATGGCGTGCTGATGGCCATCGTCGGACCGAATGGTGCCGGCAAGACCACGCTGATCAAGGCGATCCTCGGCTTGGTGCGGCCGGCCGCCGGCCAGACGCTGATCGCTGGCCTGCCGTACGCGCAGCAGCGCCAGCTGGTCGGCTACGTGCCACAGCGTGGCAGCGTCGACTGGGACTTTCCGACCAGCGTGCTCGATGTGGTGATGATGGGCCGCTACGGTCGGCTGGGCTGGTTCCGCCGGCCCGGTAGCCGCGAGCGTGAACTGGCGCTGGCGGCGCTCGAGACGGTTCAGCTGCAGCAGTACGCCAATCGGCAGATCAGTCAGCTGTCCGGCGGCCAACAGCAGCGCGTCTTCCTGGCGCGCGCCCTCGTCCAGGATGCGCAGGTGTATTTCATGGACGAGCCGTTCGCCGGCGTCGATGCGGTCACCGAGCGCGCGATCATCGGTGTGCTCCAGGGCCTGCGCGCTGCCGGCAAGACGGTCGTGGTGGTGCACCACGACCTGCAAACCGTACCGGAGTACTTCGATTGGGTGACGTTGTTGAACGTGCGGGTGATCGCGTGTGGCCCGGTGGCCGAGGCGTTCACCGACGAGCACCTGCGCCGCGCCTACGGCGGGCGGATCGCGTTCCTCGGCGGCGGTCCGTCGGCCGAGGTGCAGGATGCCGGGCATGCCGGCGCGCCGCGCTGACGGAGGTGCCAGCCTGGCGCGGGCGCGGCTGGCGTGGAATGTGGGGAGCGTGGGCATTGGACGCATTGCGTGACGTATTCGGCGACTACACCCTGCGCTCGATCGCGCTGGGAGCGGCGGCACTGGGCGTCGTCAGCGGCATCCTGGGGTGCTTTGCCGTCCTGCGGCGCCAGGCGCTGCTCGGCGACGCGATGTCGCATGCGGCATTGCCGGGCGTGGTACTGGCCTTCATGCTCACGGGATCGCGGGCGCCGCTGGTATTGGTGTGCGGCGCGGCGCTCGCCGGCTGGCTCGGCGCGCTGGCGGTGTTGGCGATCGTGCGTCTGAGCCGAATCAAGGAGGACAGCGCCTTCGGCCTGGTGCTGTCGGTCTTCTTCGCGATCGGCATGCTGTTGCTCAGCATGCTGCAGCGTAGCGGCGTCGGCGGTCAGGCCGGGCTCGACAAATACCTGTTCGGCCAGGCAGCGGCGCTGGTCACCGCCGACGTGCTCACGATCGTCGCGCTGGGCGCAGTCACGCTGCTGCTGGTGGCACTATTCTGGAAAGAGTTTCGCGTGCTCAGCTTCGATCCTGCATATGCTGCGAGCCTGGGCTATCCGGTTCGCGCACTCGATATCCTGCTGACCTCGCTGATCGTCATGGCGATCGTCATCGGCCTGCAACTCGTCGGCGTCGTCCTGATGAGCGCCATGCTGGTCGCACCGGCGGTGGCCGCCCGGCAATGGACGAACCGGCTGGGTGCGATGGCACTGCTGGCGGGCGGCTTCGGTGCGCTGGCCGGGGTGATCGGCGCGGTGATCAGTGCCACCGGGCGGGGCCTCGCCACCGGGCCAGTGATCGTGGTGAGCATCAGTGTGCTGGTGCTGGCATCGCTGACATTCGCGCCAGAGCGTGGCATGCTCGCGGGGTGGCTACGCCAGCGGGGCAATCGACGCCGCCACGCCACCGACGATGGAGCACACCCATGAGCCCTCACGTCGAGATTCAGCTGATCGCCGTGCTGGTCGCTGCCGCGTGTGCGCTGCCCGGCACCTTCCTGGTGCTGCGTCGCACCGCAATGGTCAGCGATGCGATCAGCCATACCATGTTGTTCGGCATTGTGATCAGCTATTTCGTGGTGCGCGACCTGGCGTCGCCGTGGCTGATGGTCGGCGCAACGCTGACAGGCGTTCTGACGGTCTGGCTGGTCGAGCTGCTGACGCGCACGCGGCGCGTCCACGAGGACGCCGCGATCGGCTTGGTGTTCCCGTTGCTGTTCAGCCTGGCGGTGATCATGATCTCGCGCTTCGCCGGGAATGTGCACCTCGACAATGATGCAGTGCTGCTGGGCGAGATCGGTTTCGCGCCATTCGACCGGCTGACGCTGCTGGGCATCGAGCTGCCGCGCGCCATGTGGGTGCTGGGTGGCATCCTGTCGGCGAACCTGCTGTTCATCGGGGTGTGCTACAAGGAGCTGCAGCTGAGCACCTTCGATGCGGGTCTGGCGGCGGCGCTCGGCTTCTCGCCGGCGCTGCTGCACTACGGCCTGATGACGCTCGTCTCGCTGACTGCCGTGGGCGCGTTCGACGCCGTGGGCGCCATCCTGGTGATCGCGCTGATGATCGGCCCGCCGGCGGCGGCGTATCTGCTGACCGATCGTCTGTCGCACATGATCGGCTTGGGCGTGGCGATCGGGTCGCTGAGTGCGCTCGCCGGCTACTGGCTGGCCCGGCTGCTCGACACGACGATCGCGGGTGCGATGGCGACGATGGTCGGCGTGAGTTTCGCGCTGGTGTTCGTGCTGGCGCCGCAGCGCGGCGTCATTGCGCTGCTGCGTCGGCGCGCCCGCCAACGCTGGATCGTCGCGCAGCAGATGCTGGCGGCGCACCTGCTGCAGCACGAAGGGACGCCCGCAGCGGCCGATGAGTCGCGCCTCAGTACGCTCGGCGAACACCTGCGCTGGTCGCCGGAGTTCATCGGTGCGGTGGTCCACCGGGCCGAGGAAGCCGGCATGCTGCAGCGCGAGGGGGACACGCTGCGCCTGACCGAGCGCGGCCGTGCGTTGGCGGCGGCGGCGATGACCCGCTGACGGCAGTCGCGCGCCATCGCTCAGCGGACTGTCACCGCGATGCGATGAACATCCGCCGGCGGCTCGGTCTCCCATGGTCGATGATAGACCAGCTCGATGGTCGTCGTGCCGGCGGCGCGTGCCTGCCAGCGAAAGACGTAGGTGCCGCCGGCGCCGATCAGCTGGCTGTCGGCGGTGTATGCGGGCTGGCCGGTGCTGGCCAGCACCAGGTCATCGCCCGACGTTTGCTCCCAGACATAGCCGGTGGTGGGATTACCGTTGATCGTCAGTGCAAGGACCTCGCCGATCGCCATCGTCACGGTCGTCGGCCCGGCCTTGGTGACGGCATGTTCGCGTGGGCCGGCCGCCGTGCATCCCGCCAGCAGCAATGCTGCCCCGATCCAACGTACCCACATATCAGTTCGCATGGTTTCCTCCTGTGGCCCGGTGTTTCCATCGCTGTCGGATGGTACCCGGCGCGAACGCGATCAGCCGATGACGTGATCCACACTGCCGTGATGACGCCACCGGGTATCCTGCGGGTTCCCGACGCACGGCATCCGCGCGACGACGCACCGCACAGCCGGGCCGCCGACGATCGGCCATCCGGTTCAACGCCCCCACGACAGCCCCGAGGTCGCATCGATCTGCAGGTCCGTCGTGATCCGCCGTGATTCGCCGGCGAACAGCCGCCCAGTGGCATCACTGTACAATTCGGCGATCCATAGATCGAATCCGGCACCACCTGGCGCCACCGCGAGGTAGGCCAGATACGATCCATCGGGCGAAATCGCCGGCGCGCGTGCATCGGCGCGCTGCGTCAGGCGCGTCAGGCCACCCTGCCGCAGGTTGAGTGCGAAGATGTCGGTATGGGCGCCATCGCGCGTGGCAAACACCAGCCAGCGGCCATCTGGCGACAACGCCGGATCGTAGCTCTGATCGGGGGCACCTGCGAGCGGTGCCGTCACCCCGCGCTGGCGATCATAGCTCATCAGGCGCGACGGCGCCCGCCGATCGACCGGTGTGATGCTGAAGATGATCTGGCTGCCGTCGGGCGTGTACGCGATGCGGCCGACATGCGCGTAGGCATCCTGATAGAGCACGTCGGTCGCAGCGCCCGGTACAACCGAACGCCGCATCAGCGCGAGTGGCTGGTCGAGCAGTGGTGTGCCGGTGGGTGGTGCGATCTGCGACGCATACCCAATCTCGCGACCGTCGGGCGAGAACGTCGGTGAGAACGCCCAGATGACGTCGGCGGAGCGCTCAAAGCTCCCGGGCGGCAGCGTCGAGCCGTTCTCGGTGAGCGTACGCACCGTGCCGCCACGCGCGCCGATCAACGCTAGATCGCTGTAGCTCAGCCCCGACTGGACGAACACCAGCTGGGCGCCGTCGGGCGACCAGGCCGGCTGTGCCGCAGCGCCGCCGCTGGTCAACTGGGAGCCGGATGATCCCTGCCAGACCCACAGATCGCCGGCGGCGGTGAAGGCGATGCGGCCAGGCAGCGGTTCGTTGGCACCGGTCACGGTCGCGAGCGGCTGCGGGCTCGCTGCCGGCGTCGGCGTGCGAACCTCGACAGTCGGCAGTGCTGCGGCGTCCGCCGGCGACGGGGTACCAGCAGCTGCGGTGGGCGTGGCGCTGCGGGGCGGCTCGGCGGTGCCGCATGCAGCACACAGCACGACGGCCAGGCTCAGCAGGCTGTAGGCGGCGCGCCGCAGTTCCGCCCTCACACCACGCCTCCCGCTGGCGGCGGTGCAGCGAACAACGCTGTCGCACGCGCGGGCGGCATCAGCACCGTCAACGCGCGTTCAACCGCCGCAAACTGCATCGGCGTCTGGCCGAGCAGATCGCCATCGACCTGCACCGGCAATGGTTTGCGGGTCTCGATGCGGATGTCATGCGCGCGCAGATGCTCCATGCGCGGATCGATGCTGGCACGCCGCAACAGGATCGCGGCACCGGCAGCACGCGCCAGGTCGATGATCGACGACCCACGGATGATGCACACATCGAGCACGCCATCGCCGAAGCGGGCGTGTTCGGTCAATTGCATCACGCCACCGTACAGCGGCGTGTTGCCGAGCACGATCATCAGTGCCCGCCGCTGGATGACCCGCCCATCGAGCACCAGGCGTACCCGCACGCCGCGATACTGCCGTGCTATCGCGAAGGCACGCATCACGTATGCCAGCATGCCGAGCCGGCGCTTGTCGTGGGCATGCAGGCCAGCGACGACGGCGGCATCGAAGCCGATGCCGGCCATCAGCAGGAACCAGCGCGTGCCGGCGCGGCCGACGTCGACCCGATAGCGTGGCAGGGTCGGCAACAGTTCGGCGAGTGCCCGAATGTTGCGTGGCAACGCCAGCTCGCGCGCCCAGACATTGACCGTACCGATGGGCAGCGGGGCGAGTGCCGTATCGCTGCCGACGAGGCCGTTCAGCGCTTCGTTGAGCGTGCCATCGCCGCCGGCTGCGATCACCAGCCCGATGCCCTCGGCGGCGGCACGCGCCGCGAAGTGGGTGGCGTCGCCGCTGGCACGGGTGTGTTGTAGCTCGACTGCCCAGCCATGCCGGCGCCATACGGCGATCGCCTCGGCGAGCTGGCCGGCGAGTGCCTCGGCCTGCCCCGACGCCGGATTGGCGATCACGACCACGCGGCTGCCGGGTGCCAGCGGGCCGGCGTGTGGTGCGATCATGCTGGCCACCGGCGGTTACCACGCATCGCCGGGCCTGGGCGCTGCGCCGTCGGCGAGCAGTGGTGTGGTCCATACAGTGGATTGGGTGATTGCATAACCACAGATGCTCCAGCTGGATCGCGCCGAACTTCGCCGATCCCTGTGCAGGTCGATTGACCGACGATGCATGCGGCTGCGCACTGCGCCACAGCCACGCATGATGGCGACGGGGGCGACCCACGCCGGTGTGCGGCAGGCCGCACCATGCGGCACGTCACACCGCCCCGCCGGCGTGCGCCATGGCTTCGCGGCCAGGCACGCTGCGCCAGCGGCGAAACGCATCGCCGGGATCGATCGGCGGTGGCGCGCCGGCACGGGCCAGCATCAACCAGACGGTGCACAGCGGCAGGCCGACGACGTTGGTGAAGCTGCCGTCGATCTGTTGCACCAGCGCGCCACCCAATCCCTGGATGCCATATCCACCGGCCTTGTCGAGTGGCTCACCGGTGGCGACATACGCCGTGATCGCAGCGGTGTCGAGTGGTGCGATGCGCACCCGGCTCGCGACACAGTCGAGCCACAGCGCCGCGCCGCGGGCGACTGCGACGCCAGTGTACACGATGTGCCAGCGCCCCGCGAGCCGCCCGAGCATCTGCCGCGCATCGGCGGGGTCGCGTGGCTTGTTCAGGACATCGCCGTCGAGCACCACGATGGTGTCGGCGGCCAGGATGAGCCCGTCGCCGATCCGCTGGCGGATGTCGTCGAGCTTGCGCCACGCGCGCACCGTCGGATGATCCTGGTCGGCGAGCGCGAGCACCGGCACCCCGGCGCGTACTGCATCGGGGATCGGATCGTCGCGTTCTTCGGCGTCGCTGACGTGAATCTGGTGCGGCACGCCAAGCGTGCCCAGGAGTTCACGGCGCCGCGGTGAAGCCGATGCCAAGGTCATCGGCAGGGTCGTTGCTTGCCTCATGGACGCATCCTAGCACGAGGTCGCATCCTCGGCAACCCGTCCGACGGTCAGGGCAGGGCTGATGCAACGTCAGAGCCGGCGGAACCAGCGGTCGACAGCAACGGCAAGCGAGCGGCCAGATTCGTCGCCCCTGCACGCGCAGCGCGGCCGCACACCATGCTGGTACCGCTCAGCATCAACCCTGACGGTCGGGGCACGCACGTTGGCCGCTGCTGCATGCTACAATGGCGCAGTCGGCGCACTCCTGCGCCCCAGCAGCCGAGAGCGACGATGGCGATGATCCCCGACCACCACACGATGCCGGACCCCGAGTATGCGGCTGCGCTGGCTGCCGTCGGGCAGATCATCGACGAGCGGATCGGCCAGCGCCCAGTCGTCGCTGGCATCGCCGGGCGCCACTTCGACCGGCCGCGCTACGTGCGCGCAGCATTGGCACTGTGCGCGGCCGATATCAGCGGTGGTGATCTCGAGCAGGTGTGGCACGTGGCTGCGACGATCGAGCTGATCGGCACCGCCGCGCGGGTGCATGGCGAGCTGCTCGGGGGTGGCCGGGCCGGGCCGCATGTTCCGGGCCGTCAATGGCACGGCGATGCCGCGCTGATGGTTGGCGACTATCTGCTGGCAGTGGCGGCCGTCGAGATGGCACGCGTGCCCGACCCGCGCATCATCGCCTGGCTGGCCGAAGCGGTGATGGCGATCAGCGAGGCAGCGCTGACCCCGGTGGTACAGGCACTGCCGGCAGACGACGCCTGGCAGCGCTATCTGGAGCATGCCGGCAGCGCCACTGCGACCCTGATTGCTGCGGCGTGCCGCGCCGGTGCGCTGGCCGGCGGTGGTGCCGCGCCGCCGCTGGAGCTGCTCGGTGCCGCGGGCCATGCGCTCGGCATCGCAGCCCACATGTTCCACGATGCCGTCCAGTTCGGCAGCCCGTCGGCGAATACGTCGCCCACCAGCCTCGGGCTACCCTGGTTGCTCGCCGCCGCCGATGATCCGGCACTCGGGGCCATGATGACCGTGCCACTGAGTGCCGCCGATCTGCCCGCGCTGCTCGCCCGCGTCGATGTCGCAGCGCTGGCGCATCGCAGCCACGGCTGTGCCGTCGCGCACCGCGATGCCGCGCTGGCGCAGCTCGCCCCGCTGGGCGCGCGCAGCGCGTCGTTTGCGCGGCTGGCACGCCAGCTGGTGCCTGATCTGCCGGCCCGCGACGCGGCCGGCACGGCGTGACGCATCGCTGCCCCGAATCGCGCCAGCGGCGCATGGAGCCGCACCACGACGCGGCCGAAGGCACGACAGTGACGCAGCCCGGGATACGACCGCTGGCGACTTGCGTTCGGCGGGCATCGCGGTATACTGCGCGGCGCACGACGTCAACGCGGACGCTCGTCCGGTGACGGCTCACACAAGGCGGATCGACCTGTGAACACAACACCTGCCGTGGCAGACACCCCGGCTCCGGCGGACCCGGCACACCATCGGATCGTCTCGCCACTTACGACGCTGGCGCTCGGTGCGCTCGGCGTGGTCTATGGCGACATCGGCACCTCACCACTGTATGCACTGCGCGAATCGTTCCATGGCACACACGCCATCGCCCCCGTCCCGGCCAACGTCTACGGCGTGCTCTCGCTGGTCTTCTGGTCGCTGATCAGCGTGATCTCGGTCAAGTACCTCGGCTTCATCATGCGCGCCGACAATCGCGGCGAGGGCGGTATCCTGGCGCTCACCGCGCTGGCCACACCGATCCGGCCGCTGGCACCATCGCGCCGCCGCTGGCTCGTGCTGCTCGGCGTCTTCGGCGCCGCCCTGCTCTACGGTGATGGCGTGATTACCCCGGCGATTTCGGTCCTCGGTGCTGTCGAAGGCCTCGCTGTCGTCACGCCGCTGCTCGAGCCGATCGTCGATCCGGTGGCAGTTGTGATTCTGGTAGGGTTGTTCCTGGTGCAGCACCGCGGAACGGCACAGATCGGCCGGGTGTTCGGCCCGGTGATGGTGCTGTGGTTCGTCGTGATCGGCATCCTCGGCATGCGCCAGATCCTGTTGCATCCGGCGATCCTGGCGGCCATCGACCCCTCTCATGCCATGCGCATGTTCCTCGCCGATGGCCCGCGCGCGCTGCTGATCATGGGCACCGTGTTCCTTGTGGTTACTGGCGGCGAGGCGTTGTATGCCGATATGGGCCACTTCGGCCGCCGGCCGATCGTCATCGCCTGGTTTGCCCTGGTGCTGCCGGCGCTGCTGCTGAACTACTTCGGCCAGGGCGCGCTGCTGCTCGTTCAGCCGTCGGCGGCAGCCAACCTGTTCTACCTGATGGCACCGTCGTGGGCCACGCTGCCGCTGGTGCTGCTGGCGACATGCGCCGCAATCATCGCGTCGCAGGCGCTGATCTCCGGCGCGTTCTCGATCACGTTGCAGGCACAGAACCTGGGCTTTCTGCCGCGCATGCGCGTCGTGCATACGTCGGCCAGCGAGCGTGGCCAGATCTACCTGCCGCTGGTCAACTGGTTGCTGATGGTCGGCTGCATCGCCGTCGTGCTCGGCTTTCGGACGAGTGGCCAGCTTGCGGCGGCGTACGGCATCGCGGTCACCTCGACGATGGCGATCACCACCGTGATCTTTGCGGTCGTGGCACGCGAGCGCTGGCGCTGGTCGCTCGCACGCATCGTGCCACTGGTCGGCGTGCTGCTGGTGATCGATCTGTTGTTCCTGGGCGCCAATCTGGTGAAGATCCCCCAGGGCGGCTGGTTTCCGCTGGTGGCAGCGCTGGCGATTTTCACGGTCATGACGACCTGGAAGCGTGGCAGTCGGATCGTCAATCAGCGTGAACAGGCGCTGGAGCAGGATCTGACGCTGGTCATCGAGCGGTGTCTGCAGAAGTCGCGTCATCGCGCGCCCGGCACGGCCTTCTTCATGAGCGCCAATCCGCGCGGTGCGCCGGACGCGCTGGCGATCAACGAGCAGTACAACGGCGTGATCGCCGAACGTGTCGTGCTGGTTCACGTCATCATCGAAGGGGTACCGCACGCACCCGAAGACCGGCGGTGCTGCGTCGAGGATCTCGGCGCGGGCTTCGTGCGGGTCGTCTTGCGGTTTGGCTTCATGGAGGAGCCAAACGTGCCGCAGGCGCTGGCGGCACTGCGCGACACCCCCTGGGCGATCGACCCGGAGCAGGGGCCATTCTTCATCAGCCGCACGCGCGTGGTGCCGAGTGAGCTGCCGGGCATGGAGCCATGGCGCGAGCAGCTGTATGCCCTGATGCAGCGCAACGCGGTGAGCGCAGCCGATTTCTTTCGCCTGCCGCCGACACGCGTCGTCGAGATCGGCACGGGCGTCGAGATGTGAGCGCACACTCGCCGCCGAACGCGCCGTCGCACGCCGTCACGGTGTGCGTGAGTAGACCGGGCGGCGTTTCAGGACTACGCCGCCGGCGGTGAGCGCCATCGCTGCGACGCTCACGGCGCTCTCGAGCGCGACGCGGGCCACCTTGGCCGCGTCGAGCACGTTGGCTTCCCACATGTCGACGCAGGTCTCGTGCATCACGTCGATCCCCCAGCCGGGGCCGTGCCGCCGCACCTCGGCCAGCGCGACTGGCGCCGCCATGCCGGCGTTCTGCACCAGCCAGCGCATCGGTGCCTCGAGGGCAGCGCGCACCAGCCCGACGCCGGCGGCTTCCTCGCTGCCATCGGCGCAGGCGGCGTCGAGCGCTGCCTGGCATCCCAGATAGGCGGCACCGCCACCGGGCACGACGCCTTCTTCGGCAGCACTGGGCACGAACCGGATGAACCGCTCCGCGAGCTCCTTGCGCACCTGACGCTCGCTGTCGCTGGCGGCGCCCAGCTTGAGCACACCGACGCCGCCCGCCAGCCGGCCGAGCCGCTCGATCTCGCGCCGCCGCGACTCTTCGTCGGGCGCGGTGCTCAACTGGTGGCGCACCATCTGGCGCCGCAGCTCGATCTGCGCCGGGACACCCGCCCCACCGACGATCGTCAACCGCTCGGCATCGACCTCGGCGAGGCGCGCGTGCCCGAGCTCGCCCAGATCCGCGGTGTCCAGGACATCGGCGCGGTCCTTCGCGAAGAAATACGCATTGGTCAGCAACGCAACGTCCTCGTAGGTGCCGCGGCGCTCGGCGCCGACCCAGCCGGGGCGCGCTGCGACGACCTGGATGACGCCACGGTCACGGTTCGCCAGCAACAGCGCACGGGCGGGGCCGGTGACGTCTTCGGCCAGAATCAGCAGCGGCCCGGCACGGCGCACGACGAGCTGTTCGAGGAGCCGGAGGAGCTGCGCCGGCCGCTCGATCACCTGATCGGTCACGAGGACCCGCGCATCGCGGAAGCGGGTGGCGCGGCGTGCCTGATCGGTGATGAACAGCGGCGAGACCATGCTGGCGTTCCATGCGGTGCCTTCGAGCACGGTGAAGGCGATGTAGCTGGCGGCGTACTCCTCGATCCGGATGACTGCCTCGGGGCCGAGCCGGCCGAAGATCTCGCCCAGGACGCGGCTGAGCGCCGGATCGCCGGTGGCCGCGTGCGCCAGCCCGCCCAGGCGCTCGGGCGTGTCGAGTGGCCGTGCCTGGGCCTGCAGCGCGGCGCAGGCCAGCTCGAGGCCGTGCTGCATGCCGCGGCGCAGCAGCATCGGGTTGGCACCGGCGGCCACCTGGCGCGCCCCGGCGTGCAACAGTGCATGCGTCAGCGCAGCCGTGGTGGCACCACCATCGCCCAGGCGCTCGTGGGTGCGCCAGATCGCGTGCCGCAACAACATGGCGCCGGCGGTCGCGCCACGCCCCGGGATCGCCAGCATGCGGCGGGCGATGGTGGCGCTCGACGTGAGCAGCTCGGCGCTCTTGCGCCGGTCATCACGCTCGAAGGCCAGCGCGCCGGTGCGCGGGCCCAGCGACAGGCTCACCAGGCGCGCCAGGAGGTCGATCCCGTCGCGCAGGCGCGCACTGGCTTCGTGACCGAGCAGAACGTGTGGCGTGGGCATGACCCTCTCTCTCCGGTGGCGGCGATGTGCCGCCCGTCAGCATAGGCGCTCGTGCGTCGCGGCGCCGAGATGGCTCGGGTCGTCGCGCAGCACCTGCGCAAACCAGCGTTTCGCGTCGCTGTGCTGCCCCAATCCCAGGTGCCCCAGTGCGCACATGTAGGCACAGTGGATGCGATGACGCCGGCGCGGATCGTCATCGAACACCAGAAAGTCGGGCAGCGACACGGCGAAGTAATCGATCGTCACGTCGTCATTCATGTGCGCCTGACCATAGGCGATCAGCCGCTCGAAGATCTGCGTCGCATGCTCGTGCCGGCCAAGCTGCTGCGCTGCCGCACCCTGGTAGAACAGCATGTCCGGTGGCTGGTCATTATAATACACCGCCGAGGTTGGCTCGCTGAGGCCGATGGCGGCGCGCTCGAACGCGGCGCGCGCGGCGTCGTGTTGCCCGCATGCCCGGTGTGCCCGGCCGAGCTCGTAGAAGATGTGGTTCTCCTGCGCGCCGTGCAGCTTGCCTTCGCCGAGCCGGGGCGGGTAGATCTGCGCTTCCTCGAGCGCGGTGATGGCGCCGGCGGCGTCGCCGTGCGCCAGTCGGTGCCGGGCCAGTTGCACCAGGCACGCGACGTACTGGCCGGTCACCTTGCCTTCGCCCCCTTCCCACGGGTGAAAGGTGCGACTCATCAGCAGGGCGTAGGCTTCGGCGGGGCGATCCAGGCGGTTGAGCAGGCTGACCTGCTCGATGACGAGGTCGTCGCGGCGCGCGACCAGCGCGGGATGTGCCTGGAGCCGGGCCAGGCGCTGCACGGGATCGCGGCCGAGTCGCTTCTCCAGCTGATCGCATTCGTAGAAGATGCGCGCGTCCCCGGGATCGCAGGCCAGCGCCTGCAGCAGTGCCGCATGCGCCCGCTCATGATCACCGAGCTGGTTGCCGTCCGCCAGCCCGAGGTTGCGATGCACCGTCGCGAGGTTCGGATCGAGCGCGCGGGCGGATTCCCAGCACGCGATCGCGGCCTGGTAGTGCCGACGCGCGTACCAGAAGATGCCCAGGTAGTACGGCGCCCGCGGATCGTCGGGGTGGTGCTGCCGGGCAGCCTCGAGCGCCAGGGCACTCTCGGGCAGATTGGGGAAGCAGTATGCAGGCGGCAGCGCGGCCGCCGCCTGCCAGCGGGCGCGGGCGGCCTGTGGGTCGCCGGCCAGTGCATGGCACCAGCCCATCAGATAGCTGGCCAGCGGATCGGTGTGCGCCACGCGGTCGAGCAGGTCCAGCGCTTCGGCAAACAGGCCGGCATGCACGTAATCCAGCGCGACCGCCATCGTGCTGCCGGCATCGCCACGGCACTGCGGCCCGGCAGCCGGCGCGTCGAGCCACCGCAGCTCGTGGAGCACCGCAGGGTCCAGCGCATCGTAGGCCAGCGCGCGACTGGCTTCGGCGAGCGCTGCCGTGCGCTGCCCCAGGCGCCGCAGCAATGCGATCCGCAGGTGGCGGGCGCGTTGCTGACGCACGCCGCCCTCGAGTGCCCGCCCGGTCAGCTCAAGCGCCTCGTCGAGCCGGCCGGCCCGCGCCGCCAGCCGCGCCAGCTCGAAGCAGGCTGGTGCCTGCCACGCGGCGTTCCAGCTGGCCTTGTACAGCGCGTCGGTGGCCTCGCGGTCGCGGCGCAGCAGCAGCAGCGCCAACCCCAGGTAGTAGAATGGCTCGCCGTCGGCAGGATTCGGATTGCGCAGCGTCAGACGTTCGGTCGCGCGGCGCAGGTATGGCACGGCCTCGGCAAACCGGCTGCGGCGCAGCAACAACACGCCCAGCGCGGTGTTGCAGCGGCTGTCGCCCGGGTCACGGCGCAGGCCTTCCTGGTAATACGGCTCGGGCGCCCGTGTGGCGTGCCGGTACTGCTCGAGATGCAGCCCATTGAGGAACAGCTCCTCGACGCTGGCGATGTCGGCCGGCGCGCGTGCCGGCGTGGCCGGCGCC
>CAIQIY010000131.1 GCA_903871975.1 uncultured Chloroflexota bacterium
CGACGGCGGCGCGACCTGGCTGCCGATCACGCCGCCGGACCTGCCCGAGTGGGCACTGATCAGCGGCATCGAACTGTCGCCGTTCGCTGCCGGAACTGCCTATGTCGCCGCGACGCGCTACAAGCTCGATGATCCGAGCCCGTATCTCTATCGCACACGCGATCATGGCGCTACCTGGGATCGTATCGATGCCGGGATCCCGCGCGACGAGTTCACCCGTGTGATCCGCACCGATCCAGCACGCCCCGGCGTGTTGTATGTCGGCACCGAGACGGGCCTGTACCTCTCGCGCGATGATGGTGCCAGCTGGATGCGTCACGGTCTCAACCTGCCCGTCAGCCCGGTCCACGAGATCCTGGTACATCAGGGCGATCTGATCGTCGGCACGCACGGTCGCTCGATCTGGGTCTTCGATGATGTCGCCCGCCTTCATGCCGTGCTCGATGCCGACCTGAGCCAGCCACAGCTGTTCGCACCACGTGTGACGCCCCGCGTGATGCCTGGCGTCGATTGGTCCGATGAACTGCCCGGCGTAAATACCATCGGTACGACCGGTGGCTACTTCGTGCGGCGCAAGAACGTGCATGGCGAGTGGGTCAATACGATGCTCGATGTCGGTGAGAACCCGCCGGCCGGCGTGGTGCTGGGCTGGTTCCTGCCTACGGTGCCAACCGCACCGATCGAGCTGACGATCAAGCACGCTGATGGCGCAGTGCTGCGTACGTTCCGCAGCTTGCCGGCGGAAGGTGCACCGGCAGACCACGATGAGCGACGCGATCCGGCCATCAGCGCACGCGCCGGCTTCAATCGGTTCGAGTGGGATGGCCGCCATGCGCCACTGCCGCGCATCACCGGCAAGGATCCCGCCGCGTCGCGAGTGATCGCAGGCGCGATGGTGCCGCCAGGTCAGTACCGTGCCGAGCTGCGCGTGGCCGATACGACGCTCATGTGCGACTTCGAGCTGGTGCCGTTTCCTGGCATCACCGCCTCGGCCGAAGACCTGCAGGCGCAGTATCAGCTCACGTGCGACATCTTGGAGCGAGTGACAGGTACCGTGCAGGCGATCAACACCATGCGTGATCTGCGCGGCCAGCTCGATGGCTGGATGCGGCGTATCAGCGGCGACCTGGCCGAACAGGCGAAGGCGGTGCGCGAACGGGTGCTGGCGATCGAATCGACACTGCTGATCCCGGACCTGCGTGACGGCTGGGCTGATAACCTGAACCAGGGGGTGCGGCTGCTGGAGCAAATCGCCACGCTGGTGTCGTTTGTCGAAGTGGGCGATTACCCGCCGACGGCCAGCGCGCATCAGGTGCTGCAGGCGCTCGGCAGCCAGATCGATGCACAGCATGCCGCGCTCGCCGCCGTGATCGATGGCGAGCTGCAAGCGCTGAATGCCGCGTTGGTCGGCGCCGGGCACGCACCGATCGTCGTCGCCCGGTGAACTTCGCGAAGACGCGCCGGGGCCTGCCTGGTTCGCGGGCGGCCCGGCGCGAACGGCAGGTGCTCTGGCTGATGCTGCTGCCGTTTCTGGGTGCGGCGCTGGCGCTGGTCGCCCTGCC
>CAIQIY010000132.1 GCA_903871975.1 uncultured Chloroflexota bacterium
ATCAGGACGAGGGCTATCACTATCTGGTGATGGAGTTCGTCGTCGGCGACGATCTCGAAGACATCGTGCAGCAACAGGGTCGGATCGATGAGCCCCGGGCCTTGCGCTGGGCCGGGCAGGTGTGCGATGTGCTGCAGTACCTGCATCAACAGCCGACGCCGATCATCTTCCGCGATGTGAAGCCGTCGAACATCATGATCACGCCGGACGGCGACGTCAAGCTCGTCGACTTCGGCATCGCCAAGACGTTCAATCCGACGCGCCAGCAGGGTACACAGATCGGCACACCGGGGTACGCGCCACCAGAACAATATCAGGGCCTGGCGACGCCGCAGTCCGATCTGTATGCATTGGCGGCGACCCTGCATCATGTGCTGACCGGGCGCGATCCGACCAAGCATCCGCCGTTCTCGTTCCCGCCGGTGCGTACGCTGGTGCCGGCGATCTCGCAGCGAACCGCGACGGCATTGCAGCGTGCGTTGATGATGCGCAAGGAAGATCGCTACGAGACGATCACGGCGTTTCGTGATGCACTGTTGCCGACCGGTCCCGCCACGGTCGGCTCGGCGGCACAGACGGTTCTGATCGCCCCGGCTGCTGCGCCGCGCCGCGTATGGCGCGGGTGCCTGACGCTGGCACTGGTCGTCGGCATCGGCCTGGCGGGGCTGGCTGCAGCCTACCAGGCCATCGCCACACCACCGTCGCTCTTCGCCACGCCGACGCCGATGCTCGTGGGTTTGACCGCCTTCGCGGTCGATGGCATCGAACTCGTGATTCCGCCCGAACGCGATGTCGATGAGGCTTTCGTGGCGGAGTACGAGCGCCGCGCGCGTGAGGTATATGGCGCCGATGCGCGTATCGCGCCGAACGTCATGCCGGCCTACGTCGGTGCAGCACCGACGATCATCAGCCGCGACGAGGTTGGCGTGCACTATCGTGCCAGCATGGCGGGGTGGATCAGCGTGCCGTGATCGATCGTGATGGGGTGAGCCAGCCACACCTGCAGGACGTGATGCACCAGAGGAGCCACCATGAGCATCTTCGACGAACTGAGCCGCAAGGTCAACGATGGAATCAGGCGCGTGCAGGACGAGGCCGAGCGGATGCAGCGCCTCAATGGGTTGCAACGCGATCTGAGCGATATGCGTCGGCAACTTGATGGCAAACGCATTGAGTTTGGCGATCGTGCGATCGAACTGTTTCGCGCCGGTCGCATTCAGTCACCTACGCTGGCCGAGATGTTGCGCACGATCGATGCGCTACAGGCGGCAGTCACCCTCAAGGAAGAGGAGCTCAGGACGGCCCAGGGCGGCGTCGTGAGTGTCGCGCCGCCGCCGCCGGAGCCAGCCGCACCGCCCGTGCCACCCGCACCGCCCGCGCCAGCCGCGCCAGCCGCACCGCCCGTGCCACCCGCGCCAGCGATGTCAGCTGCACCACCGGTGGGCGCAGATGGCGCGCGACGCTACTGCCATCGCTGCGGCACAGCATTAGGCACAGCATCGCGCTTCTGCCCGACGTGCGGCACCGCTGCGGCGCCGTAGGCCGGCATCAGCGTGGCGCCAGCGGCACAATCGTCGGCTGGTCGATCAACGCGGGCATGCGCTCGTGGCCGGTGAGCCGCGCAAACGCCGCATCGGCGGCATAGGTCAGCATATACACCCGCGTGATCGCCCGACGGCGCACCACATAGCCCCGAATACCGTGCTCAATCGCGAACCAGACGCCCTTCTCGACGCCGGCCAGTGCCGGAATGAGCACCTCACGCGGCGCCAGATGATTCCACCGACCAGCGGCCAGGCTCTCGCTGCGGATCCAGCCCGTTCGCGGCAGATCGATCGCAGCATCGCGGTTCCCCCAGTCCACGATGCTCCAGCCAGCAGCGTCGATCACCGGCAGCGCCGGGCGCCGCCCCCAGAACGTCGCCGTGACCATGCCAGACGCCCGAGCATGCGCGCCGGCCTCGTCGCCGAAGAACTCGGTGACGGCCGCGTCGTGTGCGGCGTCGTAGGCGAAACGGATGCCACCACACATCGGAACCCCCTTTACTACGGCAGCATGCCCGGGACCGCTGCGTCACGCCCGGCAGCGCATACACCGCGCAGCGCCGCAGACACGGCACCCATGCCCGCCGCGGCAGCGCGCAGCCAGCCGCATGCCCGTGCCCCACACCGCCGTGCTCCCAGACCACGCCCACGGCCCACCCACCGGAGCGGTTCAGGGGTCGGTGGCGACAACCCGAAATCCGAAGCAGTTGTTGGGGTAATCGAACCCGCCCTCGTTCCGCGCGCCACAGGCAACAACGACCGCATCGTAGCCGAACGTACCACCCCGCGCGACGTACGGCCGATCACTGTCACCGTCCGGCTCCACCCACTCCCACACGTTGCCCGCCATGTCGAGCAAGCCGTACGGGCTGGCCCCCGCCGGGTACCTGCCTACCGGCGTCGTATCGCTGGGGCCATGCGGCCGGCAATTCGCCCGCGTCGCGTCCGGCGG
>CAIQIY010000133.1 GCA_903871975.1 uncultured Chloroflexota bacterium
ACGTACTTCTCGGGTACGCGGCCGATCAGCTCGGCGAGCGCCTGTGGCGAGTAGCGATCCGATGCCTCGACGACGGTGCGCGATGAACCGGCGACGTGGTGTAACCAGTACAGTGCCAGGCTGCCAGCGCCGGCAAATTCGAGGACGAGCTTCACGGGTAGATGGTGAATGCGCTCGACCAGCGTATCAATGGCTGTCTCGTTCATTGCCGCCTGTCGTCGGTAGGGTGGCCAGGCCACGAGCCCGGCCGGCGACTGCGCACCGGCGCGGTGGCCGCTCCTGCTCGCGGGGCAACATTATACCACCATCGTGGCGCGATGCGCACCCGGGCGTGTTTGCCCTGTCACGGCGCAGCGCCCCGCCCCTGCAGCGCGGGAGCGGGGGCACTCGGCCGGCGCAGGCTCAGCTGCCACAACCAAACGCATACAGCTGCGCCTCGCGGAAGGTGAAGCGCAGCTGGACCCACGGCGGCTCAGCGCTGCTGCACTGCTGCCAGCCGACCGGCGCGCGGCAGGCCGGGTCGGCGGCGCTGTCGTGGGTGAGCGGCTGGCTGACGGCAATGCACTGACCGGTGGGGTCGAGCACTTCGACGACGAGGTCGCCGCCGTCGGCGGCCACATTCACCCAGAGCCGACGCCAGTCGGCGCGCAGCGGCTGTGTGAGCACTTCGGCGGGCTCCGGGCCGCACGGCTGCCAGGCAGCGAAGCCATCGCGCCGCATGCTGGCCCGGCCAATCGCCGCCGACCACGGCATGCTGGCTGGTGCGTCGTGGCGGCAGTCGAAGCCGCCGTAGTACCAGAGCAGCTGCGACTGGTGCTCGATCGGGTCGGTGAATGCCAGGACCATGCCGCTGTCGAAGCTGCCGGGTGCGCCGAGCCCGAGCAGGTTGCCGCGCCATGGGCGCGACCAGTGCCGGCCGTCGTGGCTGAAGGCCAGCTGTTGTTCGAAGTGGCCGCGCTCATCGTGGATCGTCAGGATGCCGATGTCGTACAGGCCATGACGGTGTACAAACAGGTACTGAATGTTGGCATCGGCGCGGTCGCGGTCGTCACACGCCAGCACGATCTCTTCGTGGCGCCAGTGGCGCCAGTCGGTGCTCTCGGCGCGGGCGATCACCCGGTGCGAATGCCAGGCGCCACGCAGCGAGCCGCCACCGCCATCGTCGGCAGCCTGATCCGCCACGCGCAGCCGCACCACCGCTTCGCGCACCGTGGCCGCGGCACCGGGATCAAGGCACACTTCGCCGCCGCGTAGCTCGACCGTGCCGTCGGGGCCATCGTGGAGCGTGAAGGCACGGAAATACCGCGTCACCGGCGCCCAGCCCCCCGCACCGTCGGGTGTCTCGCCGACGACGCGCCACAGCTTGAAATAGGCGACGAAGCGCGCGATGCGCGCGTCCCACATCACATGGATGATGTCGGACGGCGCTTGCCACACCGGGTTGGCCGGATCGTCGTGCCAGTGGTAGCCATCGGCCGACCAGGCGATGTACTCGCCGTCGTAGGTGAAGCGAATGGCCTTGAAGCGCTCGGCTGCCGGGCATTCCGGCCGCGGATCGAGCACCACCGAGCGTACCGCCTTGTCGGGATGCGGCCCACCGCTCAGCTGGTTGCGCATCGCCGCGCCGGCGTAGCGCTCGATCCCGAGATCCGGCTTGAACCATGCCAGCCCGTCGCGCGAGCATGCGACACCCCACCGGTAGAAGTTGTCGGCCGGGTCCCACGCCACGTAGTACAGGTCGTATCGGCCCAGGTCGGCGCGCCAGAGCAGCCGCGTGCCCCAGGTGTAGGGCCCGTTGCCTTCCCATGGCTCGGTCTTGCGGATCATCGGGTTGGCGGGATCACGCACCGCACGCTGCGGCTGCAGCCGACACCGCCGGCTCGCGGCGACCGTCAGCTCGTCGAGCAGCAGGACTGGCGCGTCGGCCGGTTCGAGCGGCAAGGTCGTCATCGTTCGCTCTCCACGCGCGGCGGGTCGTGTCGCGTGGCGTGTATGATTGTTCACGCCACTGTGCGCTGCTGATCACCATCGATCACTGCACACGCCCGCCCACCGTAGTATACTCGGGTCACGGTGTGTCGATGAACAACGTGGCAGCACGGTGTTCGACTGGCCCGCACCACTGCACACCGCGGCCCGGATATCACAGGGACGATGCTGCCCGCGGCAGATCCGCCGCGCACATGCACGAGGGAGGCGACGATGGGTACTTCACCGAGAACAGATCGATGGCGCAGGGCTGTTGGCATCCTGGGCATGGCGGCACTGCTCGGCCTGGTGCTGGCCTGCGGCGGCGCCCCGGCATTGCTCGCCACGCCGACCCCCGAGGTGCCGACGGCACGCCCCAAGCCGACGGCGCGGCCACGGCCGACGGCGACGGTGCCGGCCGAGCCGACGGTGGCGCCGACTGAACAACCGACGGCGGCGCCTACGGGTGCGCTCGACTTGCTGTCGGTCACCTTCAGCCGCGGCCTGGCCGAGGATCAGTCGCCGATTGATCCGGTCGATGCGTTCAATCCCGCCGATGTGGTGCACCTCGTCCTCGAGTTCGCCGGTCAGCCCGGTCAGGGCGTCTTCGCCGCGACGTTCTCGTGGCGCGACCAGGCGCTCGCGACTGCCGAGGTGGATCTGGCAGAGCTCGGCACTGGTACCGCCGCACAGACGTATGTCAGCTTTACCCTCAATCACGAACAACCATTGGCGATTGACGGTGAGTATTATGTCGATGTGACGCTCGATGGCGAGCCATTCGACAGTTACGCCTTCGCAGTCGAGCCGAATCCCGGCGATCTGCGTGCCACGATCGACGAGATCGTACTGGCGCGCGACGTCACCGACGACTACCAGCCCGTCGACCCGACGACCACCTTCGCCGCCGACGAGCGGGTCTACATCGTCGGCAGCGGCGACTTCCCGGTCGGCAGCCTGTTGCGAACCGTCTGGACCTACGGCGCCGGCGAGACCGACACCTACGACATCGGGCCATACACCGAATCGCTCGAGAACAACGGGTTCTGGTTCTACTTCAAGCCCGAGCAGGACTGGACCGACGGGGCCTACGAGGTGTCGCTGTACCTGAACGGTGAGCTCTACGACAGCTATGCGTTCACCGTCGGCGATGTGCAGCCAGTCGGCGAGGTCGTCATCGGCGACCTGGTGACATACGAGGCGCCGACCGGTGTGTTCCGCATCGACGTTCCCGAGAACTGGACCTTCGACGACGCATCGAGCGCACCGCAGCTGCTGATGTCGTGGGAGGACCCGGCCGGCTTCGCCGGCGTGTTGGTGGCGCTGTACAACAATGCCGACGCGATGACGCCCGAGGACCTGGAGCTGTACGGCGAGCAGTTCATCGCCACGGTGCTCTCGGAGTCCGGGGAGTACGAGATCGTCGACCGCGGCGCCCAGGATGACGGCAGCTTCCTGCTGGTGTGGCAGGCGACGGTCGAGCATCGTGGCGCGCAGGTGGCGGCACGCGGCCTGACGTACGTCGAGCAGCGCGGCGACAAGCTCTCGGTGCTGACGCTGATCACCGAGGAAGACCAGCTCGATACGTTGTGGCAGGGCGGGCTCGGCACGGTGATCAACAGCTACAAGATCGACCCGGCGCAGCCATTGTAGCCGTGACCCTGCGGGAGCGGCGCGTCGTGGTCGGCGCGCCGCCCGCCGCAGCGGCTCAGGCGTCGTCGTCGAGCATCTGCCGCACGTGCTCGAAGGTGGTGCTGGCTGCGCCGAACAGGTAGTGCACCGGCACGACGGCGATGCCGTCGCCGCCGAGCGCGCGGACGTGTTGCACCACCTCGAGCGCGCGTTCCTCGGGTACCAGCACGGTGACCATGTACCAGCCGCCTGCGCCGCTGGCTGGCCAGATCGGCGCGATCGTCGGCCCCTGGACGCCGGCCAGTTCGCGGCGGGCGGTGAAGCGCCGCCCGACTGCCTCGAGCGAATCGCCGGCGATGTTGGCGGTGATCTGCACAAAGTGTCGCGCGCGGCGGCGCGCTTCCATCAACTCGAGCATCTGCCGCACTGCGTCGCGTGCTGCCGGGTTGTTGCGCAGCGCGCCACGATGGGCGATCAGGCAGGCCTGCGAGCGCAGCAATGGTGCGCCGACGATCTTCAGCTGATTGTCGC
>CAIQIY010000134.1 GCA_903871975.1 uncultured Chloroflexota bacterium
AGCCGGTGGCGGTGGCGATGCGGCCGTCGAGCGTCATGGCGTATTTGTGTGTCACCAGTGGGCGACCGGTGGCGACACGGCAGCGGAATGGCGCGAGCAACGCGGCGACGCTGCCGTCGCAGTCCTCGAGGCGCTGTACCGCGATCCCGGCTGCGCCCAGTACTGCCGCCGCGCCGGCACCGATCCGGGGGTCGCTGTCGCGTGCAACAAAGCTGACACGCCGGATGCCGGCCGCGATGATCGCATCGGTGCATGGCGGCGTGCGGCCATGGAACGTGCACGGCTCGAGGGTGACGAAGAGCTCGGCGCCGTGGGCCGCCGCACCGGCATGCCGCAACGCGACGACCTCGGCGTGTGGCCCGCCGGGTGGCTGCGTGGCACCACTGCCGACGACGACACCATCACGCACGACGACGGCACCCACCGGCGGATTGGGACTCGTGCGCCCGGCAACCTCGCGGGCTGCGGCGATCGCGTGACGCAACGCGGTCAGGTCACTGCCGCTCGTGGAGTTGGACTGGATCAACGACACCGCAACACTCCCGTCAGATCTTCGGGGTGTTGCACATGACACGACGACGCCTGCCCCGGTGCCACCGGGAAGCATGCGACGGCACGCGAAGGCCTGCGCCCATCAGGGCATGCCCAACCGTGCCACATCGGCCCGCGCAGACCTCCTCCCATCCGGACTCTACCGTCGGCTCCGGAATCGCACCGGATCGTGCCTCTCGGCTCGCGGGCTCGTGTGGCTGTCGCCACCATCACCGCCGGTCGGGAATTTCACCCCGCCCCGAAGGTCGCTGCGTCCACTGTATCGAGTTCGGCATGAGAAGTCAAGCCGCCCCTGGCGCCTGCCAGGGCTGAGGCAACGTCAAAGCCGGAAGAACCAGCAGTCGACAGCGGCACACACGAGCGGCCAGGTTTGTTGCCCCTGCACGCACAGTGAGGCCACACACCATCCGGTACCGCTCCTCGCCACGACGTTGCATCAGCCCTGCCCCTCGCCACAATATGGTTGCACTGACCTCACGGAGGTGCTATACTGCTTCGCAGAGCATCGTCTGGTCCGCACCGGGCAGCGACGCCCGTCAGGCGGGCAAGCTCCCGCGGGCTCGGCGACCCGAGGCGACGTGGAGATGTGGGCGACCCCCACGTTTTTTATTGCTCGCGCGCCCGCGACCGGACATCACGTACCGGTATGCAATACATGGAGGATTTCATGGCGAAGAGTGAATTTTATGCTGCAGTCGATCAGATTGCCAGTGAGCGAGGTATTCCTCGCGAAACAATCATCGCTCAGGTCGAAGAAGCGTTGTTAAAGGCATACAAACGCAATTTCGATAAGACTTCGAATAATCCTGATATTTCTGTGCGATTAGATGCCAAAACAGGCCAAGCAATTGTTTATGCGAGTAAACTGGTCGTCGAGGATGTTCTTGATCCTTTACACGAGATTGATATCGAAGAAGTACGGGCAACCAGGCCAGATGTGATTGCTGGGCAAACATTCGTCGTTGAAGTCACTCCACAGGATTTTGGTCGTATTGCCGCTCAGACAATGCGACAAGTGTTACTTCAAGGTCTTCATCACGCCGAACGTAGCCACATTTACGATGAATTCACGGATCGTGAAGGACAGCTGGTTACAGCAACAGTCCGGCGATTTGACCGCAATGGCGCGATCATTGTCGAAATTGACCGCGATAAGTCCAGTGCTGTCGAAGCTCGGCATGCCGAAGCCTATTTATGGACCAAAGACCAATCACCAGCCGACCGCTACGAGCGCGGCGCGCGCATGAGATTTGTCATCACGCGCGTGGAGCGCAATGAGCGCGACGTACGCATCCTCGTGTCGCGTTCATCGCCCGACCTGGTACGCCGCCTCCTCGAGATCGAGGTACCCGAAGTCCAGAGCGGGCAGGTCGAAGTTCGTGCCATTGCGCGTGAAGCCGGTGTGCGCACCAAAGTCGCGGTCAGCGCGCAACAAGAGGGAATCGACCCGATCGGGGCATGCGTGGGCATTCGCGGCACACGCATCCAACACATCGTCACCGAGCTTCGCAACGAGAAGATCGATGTCGTGCCATGGTCACCCGATCCAGCGCGCTTCATCGCGAATGCACTGTCACCAGCACGTGTGAGTGCTGTGTCACTCAACGAAGAAGAGCGTACCGCGCGCGTGGTCGTCGCCGAAGAGCAGGCATCGCTGGCGATCGGCAAGGAAGGGCAAAATGTCCGACTGGCCGTGAAGCTGACGTCATGGCGCATCGATATCGTGAAGGGACGTGCCGGAGAGACAGCGCTGCTTGATGTCACAACCAGTGACTCCAACCCATTGCGTGAGGCGCGTGAACGTGCTGAAGCCGCCGAGCTCGAATGGCAGCGGGCAGTGCGTGAAGAGCGCAAAGTCAAGCCTAATCGCACGATCGATTATGACTCGCAGTCGTATGGTCCGCTTGAGCACGTCGTTCCAGGTTCGACGGTGATCATTCGGGCTACCAGCCGGGCATTGCGCATTTTTCGTGATAATCCCGAACAGATGATCGGCGAGTACGCGCGTAGCGGCGTATCGGAATGAGCCTGGCTGCAGGACGCAGGGGGCGATGTGAAACGAAGTTCGCCAACGGGAACCGGTGTACCAGCGCGGCACGTGCCGCGCCGCACGTGCATCGCGTGTCGCGTCGTCGAGGGGAAGCGCGCATTGCTTCGACTGGTGCGCAGCCCCGACGGAACAGTCAGCCTGGATCGAACGGGAAAGCGCTCCGGTCGTGGGGCGTATCTCTGTGCCACGCGTGAGTGCTGGGAGGTTGCGTTGCGGCGTGGCATGCTTGAGCGGGCGTTGCGCATCGATCACCTCAACGAGCCTGATC
>CAIQIY010000135.1 GCA_903871975.1 uncultured Chloroflexota bacterium
AGCGCGCGACACGGCTCATCGAACCACGCACTCCGTCGAATGCCAGCGGTTGCGCGCCGGCTAATTCGCCGCCGATGCCGGCAGCCCGAAGCGCCGCGACCAATGCCGCCGGCGCAATCATGTCGTCTGCGTTGATCTCGCTGGCCATCGCTTCCCTCGCCATCGTCAGGGCACCCATTGTATCATGGACATCGCAGGTTTGTGCGACGAGTTGCTGATGCAACGAGTTGCACGCACATAAGCCCGCACGATGGCGGCGATACCCTGACAGGACCGCGCGACAGTCGACCATCTGGTGCAGCAGAACCGATGCTATGAGCGCTCGGCCTCATCGTTCTGGCCGGCGCACGCCTCACAGCGGCCGGGCAGCGCCAGGTGATGATCGAGGTGAAACGCATGCTGCCGGACGAGCGCAGTCGCCAGCTCGGCGCTCACCTCCGGGTCGATGCGCAGCATCGTGCCACACTGACGGCACACCAGATGGTGGTGCAATGCGCCATCGCCATGATACTCATAGCGCATTCGGCCATCGATGCCCTCGATCGGCGCCACCAGCCCGATCTGGTGCAGCCAATTGAGGGTGCGATAGACGGTCGCAATATCGACGGTCGGCATCGACGGCTGCACGAGTGCATGGATCTCCTCGGCCGTCAAGCACTCCACCGCATGATGCACGGCCGCCAGGATGTACAGGCGCTGCGGCGTCAGCCGTTGACCATGCTGACGCAGCCATGTCATCAACTCAGCGGGAATCATCGATCCTCCTGGCGCTTCAGCCATCGAACGGCTGACGATACGTCGGGTGATGCGCGAAGCGGCGCAGCGTCAGATGCAGGGTAGCCTGCGCACCAGGCGGCAACACCGTCATGACCCCACGGCCGGCCACGGGCTGTGGCGGGTCGTCATGCAGCGCCACGTGCTCAATCTGGTGCTCGCCGAACGCGCCGGCCTGGGTCAGCACGCGCCGTTCGGCATGCACACTGGTATTGACGAAGGTCAGCGATACGCCGGCGGCATCGATGTGGTGAACCAGTGCCGCGACATCGGGCGGCAGGCCCGGGCGACGGGCCAGTGCATCGAAGTGCCGCAGCCGCGTATGCAGCAATCCGCCGTGGTAGATCAGCTGCGGCCCGCCGAGCGTCAGCTGTACCAGTGCCTCGGTGTGCACCGGGTTGCGATCCTGCCAGTGGTGCACATCGATCGTCTCGGGATCGGCGACATCATCGCGAATCAGCTGCATGCGTCGCAGCACCTCGTCCCACTGGGCGGCGAGGATCTGCTCGGGATACGCCGGATTCTCACCGCGCAGCCAGCAATACCACGGTGCGATGTGGATGTCATCACCCTTGCCGCGGCCAGGTCGCACAGCCCGCCAGCCCGTGCGGCGTTCGGGCACGGCATCGAGGCGGGCGACATCGCGCGGGTCGTGCGACAGCGCCCAGAGCTGGAGCGGGATCTCGGGCGACAGCGGCCGGAAGTCGACCCAGCCGGCGTCGGTGTGGCGTTGCGGCACATGCCAGACACCATCGACGACGCGACCGCGCTCGATCGCGGCATCGAGCTGACGACGCGGGATGTCGAGGTAACCGAGGTCACCGGTGAGCAGCACGGCATTCATCGCAGCGATGGCCAGCGGCTGGAGGATGGTCATCAGACCGTGCGGCCAGCGCCAGCCATAGTAGCCACCCCACCAGCGGCCACCCATCAATTCGCCGATCACGCCATTCGGGCCGACATTGTCGGGGCAGATGCCGCCATTGGCGGCGATCCGCCCGGCCCAGGCCTCGACGTAGTCGAGCACCCAGCGTCGGTAGGCATCATCGCCAGTATAGGCATAGGCATGGGTCACCAGGCTGGTCGCCGTGAGGTTGAGCGGCACGTCACCGCGCATCTGGCGGGCGTTGAGCAGCGCCAGAATCTCGCGATAGACCGCGTCGTCGTTCCAGTCGGCGACCGGCCCGACGACGCCGGGGATGTCGTCGAATGGCGCGGGATACGCCGCCAGCACCGCCCGATGCGTGCTCCAGTCGTCCCAGGCGTTGACGAACCGTGGCCCACGGCTGCCATTGATCGGCGAGCGCAGCATGCGGCGCGCAGCGTCCCAGTTGGTGGCTTCCGGGTC
>CAIQIY010000136.1 GCA_903871975.1 uncultured Chloroflexota bacterium
CGGCGGCGGCGGACGACATCGGCAAGGCGGCACGGTTGGGGTTTGATGCGCTTGAGCTTCGCACGGATGCCTTGGGCCGGGCTGATATCGCGGCGCTCGATGTCGACGCGATTGCGCAGGCGCGGGTACAGTGCCATGCGCATGGTGTGACCATCAGTGCGCTCGCGTACTACGATGTCGCCTTTCGCAGCGCGGTGTTCAACGCCGCAGAGCCGACGTTGGTCCATGCTGCCTACGAGCGCGTCTTTGATGCTGCCGAACATCTGGGGGTGCAGACGATCGCAAGCATGAGTGGCTTCGACGCCAGTCGCGACTGGGATGGCAATGTCCAGCTGTTTGCCGACCGGTTCGGGCCAGTCGCACAGCGTGCCGAGCAGCGTGGGTTGCGGCTGGCATTCGAGAACTGGATGGGTTTTGGTGGGCGGCTGCCGTTCAAGCCGGTGAACATGGGTGGTTCGCCCGATACGTGGGATGCGTGGTTTGCCGCAGTGCCGTCGCGCGCGATCGGCATCGAGTTCGATCCGTCGCACCTCGCATGGCAGGGCATCGATCACCTGCGTGCGCTCGCCGAATACCGCGACCGGGTATATCACGTGCATGCCAAGGATGTCGAACTGCTCGCCGAGCGACGCTATCGTGGCGGTATCAACGGAACCATGTTCCGCTTCCGGATCCCCGGCTATGGGGTGATCGCCTGGGCGCCATTCATCGCCGCGCTGCGGGAGATCGGATATGACGGTGGTGTGGCCATCGAACACGAGGATGAGGTGTTCAGCCATGATCGCTTCGATGAGGGGCTGGTACGCGGTCGCCAGGTGCTCCAGCCGCTCATTCATCCGGTGTAGGTGTGCCACGATTGCCCCGCAGTCGTTCGGCGCATGGAGAAGGCAGCATTCATGAAACGGTCTCAACTCGCGATCAACTCGGTGAGCACGCGCCAGCAATCGCTGGAGGAGGCGTTGCAGGCGTATGCCGATGCCGGTTTCCGCCGTGTCGAGTTTGTGTTGCCGCTCGTCAAGGATTGGATCGCCCAGGGCCGGACAGCGGCCGATGCCCGCCGCCTCGTCGAGTCGTATGGTCTGCAATCCATCGGTGGCTTTCAGGCGGCGCTCGTCTGCTTCGGCACCGACGACGAGTGTCGCGCAAATCACGAGCTCCAGCTCGAGAACGCACGCCTCATCCACGATCTCGGAGGTGGCACGCTCGTCGTCGGCACTGATGGTCCGGCACAGCCGACGATCGACGCGTTTGGGGTGGTGGCCACGACATTGCACGCGCTCGCTCGCGCCACCGAGGACCTCGATGTCGTCATCGCCCTCGAGTTCAACTGGGGGCCGCTCGTGAAGAGCCTGCAGAGTGCAGTGTCGATTGCACGGCTCACCGATCATCACCGCGTCGGGGTGCTGTTTGACCCCGCACACTATCACACCACCGTCACCAAGCTCGAGCACCTGACAGCCGACACCGTGCCGTGGATCAGGCATGTTCACCTGAACGACATGCGCGACCGACCGGGCGAGTTCAGCCACTGCAACAGCGATCGGGTATTGCCGGGCGCGGGGATGCTCGATTTGCCGCTGCTCATTGGCGCGCTGGAGCGTCATGGGTATCGTGGTGCGTTCTCGATCGAGTTGTTCAATGCAGATCTGTGGGCCATGCCGGCGGCCGAAGCGGCGGCACGCTGTCATGCCAGCCTGCTGCCGCTGTGCGAGCCATCGGTGGCACTCGCGTGAGCGCGCTGCCGCCGTCGATCAGTCAGCGGATCCCTGCGAACTACCGGCTTGCACACAGCGACACGGTCTTCGTGCAATCATTGGTTGCCGACGCACACCCGACGGTGCCGTGGCCCCGGTCGTTCGCATATCCGCCCTGCTGGGCCATTCTGGAGCCAGGCATGGCGCTGGAGGCGCACCAGCACCCCACCATGGAAGCATATGTCTTTGTGGCCGGTGCCGGCACGATGTGGCTCGACGGGCGCGAATTCCCGGTAGCCGAGGGGGTTGCCGTGATCATTCCACCGAATGCGGTGCATCAGGTATGCACCGAGCCGGGCATCGCGTCGCCGCTGGTCTGGATTTCGCTCGGCTGGCACGTAACCCCAGAGGAGTCGTGACGATGGATCGGACGGTACGAATCGGTTTTGTTGGGGTCGGCAACATGGGGCAGGCGGCGCACCTGCGGAATATTGTGGTCGTGCCAGGTTGCGAGGTGGTGGCGATCGCCGAGGTGCGCCCGGAGCTGGCCAGCGCGGTCGCGCGTCGCCATGCGGTGCCGCGCGTGTATCCCAGCGCCACGGCAATGCTCGCCCACGAGGAGCTCGATGGTGTCGTCGCCATCCAGCAGTTTCAACGACATGGGCTGGTGTTGCCGGAACTGTACCGCGCCGGCGTGCCGGTGCTCACCGAAAAGCCATTGGCTGCGTCGCTCGCCGTCGGTGAGCGGTTGCTCGCCGAACTCGACGCGGGTGGCTCGTGGCACATGGTGGGGTACCACAAGCGCTGCGATCCGGCGGCGGTCTACGCGCGCGACGCCATCGCACAGCTGCGCGCGGACGGCTCGCTCGGTGCGCTGCGATATGTGCGGATCTCGATGCCGGCCGGCGACTGGATCGCCGGTGGGTTCGATGACATCATCCGCAGCGACGAACCCGTGCCCGACGACATCGCCGATCCGCCGGCCGACGACATGGACGCCGCGACGTATCGTGAGTATGGCCGGTTCGTGAATTACTACATTCATCAGGTCAATCTGCTGCGCTATCTGCTCGGCGAGCCGTATCGGGTCACCCATGCCGACCGCAGCGGCGTCCTGTTGGTGAGCGAGAGCGCGAGCGGGGTGACGGGGATCATCGAGATGACGCCCTACCAGACCACGGTGGACTGGCAGGAATCGGCGCTGGCTGCCTTTGATCGGGGGTATGTGCGCCTCGAGCTGCCGGCGCCGCTGGCGCGGAACCGGCCGGGGCGGGTGGAGATCCTGCGGGATCCCGGCGGTGGCGTGACGCCGGAGACGCGGGTGCCGCATCTGCCGTGGTCGCATGCGATGTACGAACAGGCACTGGCGTTTGTTCAGTCAATTCGCGGCGAGCGCCGGCCGCCGTGCGAGGCCGCCGAGGCCCTCGAGGATCTGCGCGTGGCGCGGGCGTATCTGGGATTGTGGCGACCGGACCGGGCCCACCCAGCGTGACATACCACGCAGCGTGCCCCGACGGCGGCGCCGTGCCCGGGCGTGGCGCGCTCGTGCCCCACGGCACCGGGGTCGGCCCAGCGGCTCCGGCGTCGCCCATCACGGAATGCGCGAATACACCTGCTGCCCCCAGCCGGCATCGAGGACGAGGGTGTCGTCGCTCTCGCAGCGCAGCACCACCGGCGGGTTGGCGCCGCCGAGCGCCGGGCTGCTCAGCAGGCCGCTGACGATGGCGACCAGGTCCTGCGTGCTGATCGGTGCGCGCTGGCCGCCGACCTCAATGTAGCCATCGCCGGTCAGGCCACTGGCGTCGACATTGGTCACCGGTGCGCCGGTGAACGGCCCATCGGCGGGGATGGCGATGCGCGACGTGATCTGGCCCTGTGGCGCCAACCCGAGGCGCGTGATGCCGGTGGTGGCGTCGCCGCCCTCGGCCACAATCGGCGCGTACGACGAGAAGTCCTGCACCATGCTGCCATCGGCGGCGATCCGCAGCTCGGCGCCGGTGCCACCCGAGATCAGCCGCACGCCGGCGGGGAACGGCCCGGGCACGGCCTGGGCCCAGCGCCCGACCGGGCAGCGCGCCACCTGGCCGCATTCGTCGCGCAGCGAGCGGCCGCTCACCGAAGCTGCGACTGCGGCACTGCCGCCGGCCAGCGCGACGACGAAGCGCGATGCGCCGAGGCGCGGCAGGCGCTCGCCGGCACGGGCGGTGTCGCGCGGGCAGGTGCAGGCGGCATCGTCGGCGCCGGTACACCAGGCCTGGCCCACCAGCTCGGCGACATCGCGGTCGGACGCATCGAGGCGCACCACGCCGGCAGCCGAGCCGGCATCGAAGCGCACCACCTCGGCGCTGGCCTCGATCGCCGCATGCGTGCTGGCGTGATCTGCGGCCGTCAGCCCGATGCGTGCCCCATTGCCCAGCGCCTGGTAGCGCAGTGGGAGCGACGTCGTCGTCGGCAAGCCCGCCGACGCGATGCGCCAGCGCTCACCGAATTCGACGCGCCAGCTCTGGCTGGTGGCCCAGCGCGCCAGCCACGGCGCGGCGGGTTCGCTGCCGGCGGCGGCGCGGTAGGCACTCGCCGAATCCGGCGCCACACTGAACGCGCGGAACCGCGCCCACAACCCGGGGCTCTGCAGATCGGCCAGCGCCAACCAGACCCACGCGTCGTACGTGCGGCGGAACAGCGAGCGGTCGGGGCGTTCGAGCCAGCCGTCGATCCAGCCGGCCGTCGTACGATCGATCTGCCCCGATGCTTCGATCTGCGCGGCCGCGGCGGCCCACAGCGCGCCACCCTCCATGTTCCACCACAGCTCGCGCGGCGAGACGCCGCCGTTCCACACCTGCTGGTAGCAATGGGTCAGCTCGTGTGCCAGTGCCGTGACAGCGCCGGCCGGCGGCGGCGGGAAGTTGTTGCGATACACCTGGACTCGGCAGCTGCCGTCGGGCAGCACCAGCGCGCTCGCGATGCCGCGAGAGTCGAGCCGCGCACCGGGTCGTTCGAGGATCTGGAGAATGACCGTGCGCCCGAGCGGGCCGAGATGGCTGCGCAGGATGCCGGCCGCGCGCTCGAGCGAGTCGCGGTAGGCCTGTTCCTGCGCGAGTTCGCGCGATTGACGCAGCCAGCCGCCGCCGCCGGCGTAGCTCACCACCTCGACGATGATCGGGTCGACGGTGTCGGCGGGCACCGGCTGCATCACCGTGCCGGTGGTGCCGGGCACCGCAATCTGCGGCGCGAAGTCGTCGGGCAACACCAAGGCCGTGCGCACCGCCGCCCGCTGCGCATCGTCGAGCTCGTCCCACGCGGCAAACACCGCGGCCATCGCGCCGGTGCCGCTCACGGGGGCGCGCAGCGCGGCGGGCTCGGGCACGCCGGGCAGCGGGCCGAAGAGTGCCGCGAACCACGCCAACGCCGACGCAGCACCCGGCGCATCGCTGGCAGCATCGCTGAGCGCGAGCAGCGCCGGATCAGCCTCGGGCAGCACGGCGTCGTCGGCCGGCACCGCAGTGGCAATCGGGTCGCCCGGCGATGCGGTCGGCGCCGCCGGCGCGGCCGACGGACGCGCGATCGCCCGTGGGCGTTCGGTCGGCGCGGGGGCGGCGGGTGCCGCACAGCCGAGCAGCGCGGCGGCGAGGACCAGGCTCGCGAATGGCAGCCAGCGGCGCATGGTCGTGCTCCTTATGATGCCGGCACGATCGTCGCGGGCCGGGCCCGATGGTACCCAGCGGCCCCGGCGTCGCCCATCACGGAATGCGCGAATACACCTGCTGCC
>CAIQIY010000137.1 GCA_903871975.1 uncultured Chloroflexota bacterium
CGCTGGTCGGCGACTGGCTCACCGGCGTGGTCGACCAGAACGTGATCTCGATGCTCGACGGCGCCGCGGCGCTCCAGCTCGAACGCGCGACCACCACGATGCTCGGTGAGTTGGTGGGCCTGCCGGCCGAACTGCGGGGCACGCTGGTCAGCGGTGCGACGATGGCCAATCTGGTCGGGCTGGGATTGGCACGGCAGTGGTGTGCCGAACAGCGCGGCTGTGACGTTGCCGAGCATGGCCTCGCCGGCCAGCCGGCCGTGCCGCATGTCGCCGGCGCGGCGCATGCCAGCGTCGCCAAGGCGCTCGCCATCCTCGGCATCGGCCGCCGTGCACTGGTGCCGGTTGGCTGCCTGCCGGGCCGCGAAGCGATCGACGTCGCTGCGCTCGAGCGCTTCCTGGCACACCACGAGGGGCCGGCAGTCATCGTCGCCAGTGCCGGGACGGTCAACACCGGTGATTTCGACGATCTGGCCGCGCTGGCGCGGCTCCGCGAGCGCTATGGCTGTTGGCTCCACGTTGATGCCGCGTTCGGTGCATTCGCGGCCCTCAGCCCGGAGCATGCCGCGCTGCTGGACGGCTGGCATCACGCGGACTCGATCGCGTTCGACCTGCACAAATGGCTGAACGTGCCCTACGACGCGGGCGTGGTGTTCACCCGCCATCCACGGCTGCAGCCGGCAGTGTTCAGCAGCGCAGCGGCCTACCTGGCACCGTCCGATGACCCCGAGCCGCTGCATCTCGCGCCCGAGAACTCGCATCGTTGGCGGGCGTTGCCGACGTGGTTCAGCTTGATGGCCTACGGCCGCGCCGGGTACCACACCATCATCGTGCGTTGCTGCCGCCATGCCCGCACCCTGGCAGCGTGGATCGCGACGTCGCCTGGCTACCGGCTGCTGGCACCGGTCAGGCTGAACATCGTGTGTTTCGCGCCCCGCGATACCGATGCGGTGCTGCCGGTGATCCTGGCGATCCGCGATCGCGGGCTGACGTTCGTCACTCCCACGGTGCTGCATGGCCAGCCGGCGATCCGCGCGGCATTCGCCAGCTGGCGCACCGACGACGACGATCTGGCGTTGATCATCGCGGCACTGAACGAGGCAGCACCTGGGCAGTACACTCCGCCACGATCGCCCTGAACCCCATCCTGGCGGCTGGAGCGGCGCGCGACGGCCACGTGGCATCGCGCGTCGCATCGGCACCGTCACGGCATGCGCACGGTGACCTCCACCTCGATCGCTCCGGCGTTCGCAAATTGCAACGTCGCCGTGAAGGTATCGCCCACCGCCAGTGGCTCTGCCATGTTGAGCAGCATCAGATGATAGCTCCCCGGCTTCAATTCAACGGTACCATTTGCGGGCACCGGAATGCCGTCGACCTTGAACATCTTCATCACGCCGTCGGCATTCTCGACATTGTGCGTCTCGATCGTGTCGCTCACCGTGCTGGTGGCGCCGGTCAGTCGGTCTTCACCGGCATTGCTGGCGATCTTCAGGTAGATCGCACTGCTCATGCCCATACCGTGCATATCGTCGCCACCCATCGCGCCGTCGCTCGTCGGGCGCGCCCATGCCTCGCTGACGACAATCGGCGGCTGTGTCGCACCACAAGCGCCGAGCAATGCTGCCAGCACTGCAATGATCATCACACGGACCATCATGATCGTACTCCTTCCATGATTGTGTCGATCCGGGCCGTTGGACTGCCGGAATCGTGGCACGCCCGGACATGCCACACCGCCAGGCGATGCGGGCGCGACGCGCGGCATCGCGCCCACGTTGTTCAGCGTGTCAGTGTATGCAGATACGCCAGCAGATCGGCCATGTCGTCGTCGCTGAGCTCACGTCCCGTCATATAGCCGATCTCGCCCGACCCACCACTGCGAATCCAGGCTGCCACGTGCTCTTCGGTGCGCGGCTGACCGTTCGGCAACCGCCCGCCATACGACACGCTGGTCGCATGGGTTGGGCCAGCCTGATCCATGACGCCGGCGAGCCCGGGGCCGACCAGCTGCTCGGTGCTGGCGGCATGACATGCCGCGCAGCCGCCCGTGTTCTCGAATACCACCCTGCCGGCGGCAGCATCGCCCGACGCCGAGAGCGTCCGCGCGATCGGCCCGCTGGTGGGCGCGGCAGGCGCCTGGCCGCACGCGGCCACGTTGATGAACAGCCCCACGATCGCCAACACCGCGAGCGACCGACGGGTACCCATCGAAATCATGATGCCATCTCCTTCCATGATCGTCTGATGACGAACCATGACGCGCGACCAATGATCACGCGACACCCTGGAGGGAGGTCAGCTGCGCGGTGGGGGTGTGGGCGGTGGGGTATCACGCCGCAACGGCGACGGTTGCGC
>CAIQIY010000138.1 GCA_903871975.1 uncultured Chloroflexota bacterium
GACGACGCACGAAATGCCGAGCATCGTTTTCCCGACGGCGCAGCCTGGCAGCGCTGACCGGGCAGCAGCCGTCACGTGCGTCCGGTGGCGGGATCGTGGCGTGGCAGGCGCGGCAAGTACCGGGTGCGCCAACCGACGTGATTGTCGCGGCGATCGGGTACAAACGGGCTGGAGTCAGCCGCACGAGGGCGTCGCAGGCGACGCGCGAAATCTGGTGGAGCGTCGGGGAGTCAAACCCCGCCCTGCGAGCGGCCTCGCGGCGTTGACTCGCCGGCAACATCAGCTGCCTCACGCCCCAGTGCTGCGTCAGCGCGCGCAACCAGCCGCGGCCACACGGTGCATCCGCACGGCACCCCTGGACATGAGTGCCGACCAAGTAATTATAGCCAACCGCACATGCCGCGTCAAGCCCCGGGTAGCTTTGTGGCATGCACGTGACGGCATCGCCTGCATCAAGCACAACGACATGCAACGAGGCATGCGCGCCAGCCGTGCACAGCGTCGCGCAACAGCGGCCCGATCCCCAGCCGTACACCAGCTGTTGGCCAGACCCACACCGATGACATGCAGACTGCCCGTCATCGGTGACACTACCGTGCCGACAACGCCCTGTGTCGCGGATGCTGTCCTTTCCATGCATCGTGTGAGGCACTCAGCCGGGGAGCGTGAACCCCCACAACACCAACAACGTTGCGTCGCATTCCGAACACTGCCTTGCGATGTGACAGGCGACGCAGGCCAACATGCGCTGCATGGCGCCCCGACTGGACGGGCTCGCCCGCTGCACCTGACTGATCCCGCGTATTCGCGCTCGCGACATGCCTGACAGCCATCTTCCCGTGCAATCATGTTCCGTCGGTGATGCCAGACCCAGCACCATCGTCAAGCTGGCGGCGGGCCGGCGCCGCCGTAGCACACCCACCGCACGTGACACACTGTTCATGGCGGAATACCAGTTCCCACAACGGCCAGCTATGCATCGGACATCTGCGGAGCAGCCCCTATGCACGCTCGGGTCGAGAGAACACCTCGTAAAGTCGATTCGGTACCGTCATGGCATTTCAGGGGCATATATTTCCTGCCATGAACCTGAACGCCTGAACATGCCTATTCCACACGGCTGCAACGAATGTGCACAGTCGGAATACATCGGAAGCGCTTGGCCAAGATTACTGTCCTTTCAACTGCGGTACCCATCAGAATCATGCGTTCGCACATCCGGGCGCGCGCCAACACCAACGGTCGAGCGGGTCGACGGGTCGCGCATCACTCGCACAGCTCATCGCGGAAGCCCCAGACGTGCAATGTCACAGCGGTTCGTTGAGTGGATGAGACGTTCCACCGCGGATGCGCACAACAGGAATGCCCTGCCTACCATCATGGCTGGCTTGACACCAACCGCAGCTCGCACGTATACTACCGCTGGTCCGTACCAGTGAACCAAGTGGTGTCATCAGCATGCTGGCGAATACCGCGACGCAGCTCGACCCACAAGACGCCGTACCGTTGCACGCGCAGCTCGCCGCGGCACTGCGCGAGCAGCTGCGTGCCGGTACCTGGGCACCCGGAGCGCTGCTGCCATCGGAGCGACACCTCGTCGAGCGCTACCGCATCAGCCGTGCGACGGTGCGGCATGCGCTCGACGCATTGGAACGCGACGGACTCGTGCGCCGGGTCCGGGGGCGCGGCACGATCGCGGAGCCAGCAGCATTCGAACAGCCACTGCATGCGCCATACAGTTTCTTCGCGCAGCTGGCACAGCTGGGGTTGCGTCTTGAGGATCAGCTGATCCAGCAGCATGAAGTGAGCGCGAGCGAAGCACAGGCTCGGGCACTTGGCATCGCGCCGGGCAGCGAATTGATCCACATCCAGCGCGTGCGTTCGCTCGAGGGTGTGCCATTCACACTCGACAACTGCTACCTGATCGCGCGGCTCTGCCCCGAGCTACGGCACACGCAGCTGAGCGGGTCGCTGTATCAATGGCTCAGCGAGGCCTGCGACCTGCCGATCGTGCACTGCACCGACACGCTGATCGCCACGGTCGCCGACCGGGCGATGGCGGCTGTCCTGGATGTCATGCCGGGCGCGCCACTGATGCGCATCGAGCGGATCGCCTACACCCGTGGCGATCTGCCGCTCCACCTGGCGGTGAACAATGTCCGCGGCGATCGTTGTCGATTCCGGGTCGCGTTGGCCGGGGCGCCAGCGCATCTCGAATATGCCGGAGTGCGTGATTCATGAAGGGAGACGCAGCACGATGAGCGAAGCCGAATCCGACAGCTATGGGCTCTCGAAGGTGATCAGTGGTGCCGAAGTCGCGGCGCCGACGTTGCCATATCTGCCGCGGGAGCCCCACAGCTACCGCCCGGCGATTGGCCTGATCGGCTGTGGTGGTATCGCCGCACAGCACCTGGCCGCCTACCGTGCCGCCGGCTACCGTGTCGTGGCGCTCTGTGACCGAAACCTGCACAAAGTGCAGGAACGCGCAGCGACCTACTTCCCCGATGCCGCGGTGTATACCGATGCGGCGCAGCTCCTCGCGCGCGACGACATCGAGGTCGTGGATTTGACACCGCACCCACACGACCGGGCTGCCATGATCACCGCCGCACTGGAAGCCGGCAAGCACGTGCTGAGCCAGAAGCCATTCGTCCTCGATCTCGACATCGGCGAGCAGCTGGTCGAGCTGGCCGATCGTCGCGGATTACGGCTGGCCGTCAACCAGAACGGGCGCTGGGCGCCCCATTTTGCCTACCTGCGCGCCATGATCCATGCCGGGCTGCTCGGCGATCTCACCAGCGTTCGCTGCAGCGCCGGCTTCGATCATTCGTGGACGATCGAGACACCATTCAACCGGGTGCATGATCTGGTCTTGTTCGATTTCGCCATCCACTGGTTCGACATTGTCACCGCATTCTTTGGCGAACGCACGCCGCAGCGGGTGTTTGCGACCAGCGCCCATGCGATCGGGCAGCGGGCCTGGCCACCCTTCCTGGCACACGCCACGATCGACTACGGCGACGCGCTGGCGGCGATCGCCTTCAACGCCACGGTGGTGTACGGGCAGCATGATCGCACCACGGTCTGTGGCACGCTCGGCACAGCCGTGAGCCAGGGGCCGAGCCTGTCGGAGCAACAGGTGACGATCGACACCGCCGCCGGCACCAGCCGCCCAGCGCTGACGGGCACCTGGTTTCGCGAGGGATTTCACGGCACGATGGCCGAACTCCTATGCGCCATCGAAGCGCGCCGCGAGCCAGCCAATGGTGCCCGCGAGAACCTGCGCAGCCTGGCGCTGGCATTCGCCGCCGTCGCCAGCGAGCGCACCGGCGCCGCAACCGTGCCGGGCAGCATCCGCCGCTTGCCCGCATAACACAGGAGAGGAGCAGCACCATGGCCGCGATTCGTGTCGCCGGGATCAACTTCGAGCACTTCCACATGGGTGATTTGTTGCGCATGGTCCACGAGCATCCGGGCGCCGAGCTGGTCGGGATCTGCGATGAGCAGCCCGAGCGCATGCAGGGCGCCATCGCCAACTTCGTCATCCCCGCCGAGCGTGTCTTCACCGACCCGCATGCGTGTCTGGCTGCCACGATGCCTGATCTGGTGATCCTGTGTCCGGCCGCAGCACGGCACGGCGAATTCGTCGAACTCGTGGCGCCGTATGGTGTCCACATCATCGTCGAGAAGCCGATGGCCGCCACACTCGCCGAAGCCGATCGCATGCTCGCGGCGATGGCGGCGAGTGGCAAGCAGCTGGCGATCAACTGGCCCCTCGCCTGGTATCCGCCACACGTGACCAGCAAGCGGCTGATCGACGCCGGCGCCATCGGCGATGTCATCGAGGTGCATTACTACGATGGCAACCGCGGGCCGCTCTGGCACACTGCCGACAAGCTCGAGCAGACGCCGACCACCGCGATGAAGGCGGCGAGCTGGTTCTACCGGGCCGCACAGGGTGGTGGCTCGTTGCTCGACTACCTGGGGTATGGCACCACGCTGGGAACCTGGTTCATGAATGGGCGTGCGCCACTCGAGGTCACCGCGGTCGTCGATTCGACCGAAGGACTCGAAGTCGATGAGCACAGCATCACCATCGCTCGCTACGCGCATGGGCTGTCGAAGTTCGAAACGCGCTGGGGGACATTCACTGATCCATGGACACTGCAGCCGCAGCCAAAATGTGGCTTCGTCATCGTGGGCAGCGAGGGCACCATCAGCTCGTACGACTTCGAGGCGACTGTTCGGCTCCAGACGCGCGCCAATCCGGCCGGCGAGGCGCTGCCGGTCGACGTGCTGGAACCACCCTACCAGAATCCGATCCAGTACATGATCGACCGGATCGTCAGCGGCAGGCCTGTCGAGGGGCCGTTGTCGCCAGCGATCTGCCGCATCGGCCAGCAGATCGTCGACAGTGCGGTGCTCAGCGCCCGCGAGCGTCGCACCGTTGCGCTGGTCTCGTGAGTTCGCGGCGTGCCGCATCCGCTCGGGGTGTGGCCGCCAGATGAAGGGGGACCTGTGACCATCGATTCCGCCGCTGCGCTCGCCTATCTCGACGAAGCGCACGCGATCATCGAGCGTATCCGCGCTACACAGCTCGGCCCGCTCACCGATGCTGCACGCATCTGCAGCGACAGCATCGCCGCCGGTGGCTTGGTGCATCTGTTCGGTACCGGGCATTCCCGCATTCCGGTCGAAGAGATCTTCCCGCGCCATGGCAGTTTTCCTGGCTTCCATCCGATCGTCGAACTATCGCTGACCCATCACACCCAGGTGGTCGGCGCGAATGGGCAGCGCCAGGCGATGCACATCGAGAAGCTCGAAGGCTTCGGCGAGGTCATCCTGCGCAACTTCGTCTTCGGTCCACACGACAGCTTCATCATCTTCTCGAATGGTGGGGTCAACGGCGTCGTGATCGACGTCGCACTCGGCGCGCGCGCCCGTGGCATGCCGGTGATCGCCTGTGTTTCGCTGGAGCACTGCCGTGCCTCGACGGCGCGACACCGCTCGGGCCAGCGGCTGATCGACATCGCCGATGTCGTGCTCGACAACTGCAGCCCAGCCGGCGACGCGATGGTCGCGATCGATGGGCTGGAATATCCGGTCGGGCCAGGATCGACCATCGGCTACGCGACGCTGGTCAATGCGCTGAAGTGCCTGGTCGCTGGCGAACTGACGCGGCGCGGCCAGCCGCCGCTGGTGCTCACCAGTGGCGTCCTGATCGGCGGCGAGCGTTCGGCACAGCTGTTCGACGCAACCTACGATGACTACCGCGCGCGGGTGCGCCAGGTGTACGGGTGAGCGCCGGGCGCCTGCACGGGCGGGTTGCAGTGGTGACTGGCGCTGCCAGTGGCATCGGCCGGGCGGTCGCGCAGCGATATGCCGGCGAAGGCGCCACGGTGGTCGGCATCGACATCGACCACACCGGGCTGGCGACACTGGTCGAATCACTCGGCCAGGCGGGCGCATCGGCCACCGTGCACACCTGTGATGTCGCCGATCCGGTGGTGGTCGCCTCGACCATCGACGCCGTCGTCCATCGACACGGCGGCATCGATGTGTTGTTCAACGGCGTCGGCGTGAGCGGCCGGCGTTGGGGCGATGGCCCGGTCGATCAGTGCAGCCTCGAGGCCTGGCAACGCGTGCTGGATTGCAACCTCACCAGCATGTTTCTCGTCTGTCGCCACGCGATGCCATCGATCTGCGCCCGGCGTGGCGCCGTCATCAATCTCGCGTCGGTGCTGGGCATCGTCGGTGGCGACGAAGACTTCGCGACCCACGCGTATGCTGCCAGCAAAGGGGGCATCATCGCGCTCTCGCGCGCGATGGCCAGCTACTACGCGCCGCAGGGTGTGCGCGTCAATGTCATCGCGCCCGGGCTGATCGCCACGCCGATGAGTGCCCGGGCACAGCAGAACCCGCAGATCATTGCACGGCTGACCACGCTGCAACCGCTCACCGGCGGATTCGGCCAGCCCGACGATATCGCCGCCGCCGCATGTTATCTGGCGTCTGACGATGCACGCTTCGTCACCGGAATCGTGTTGCCAGTCGATGGCGGCTGGACCGTGCGCTGATTCCGGCATTGAATGAGAGAGAGACCCATGACGACACCATTGCCGTTGCTGCCCACCAGCGTGATCGGCTCGTATGCCTGGCCGGCATGGCTGCACTCGGCGCTCGCTGCTGCCGAGCGTGGCGATTACGGCGTCGACGACATGCGCGAGGCCCAGGACGACGCCGTCGATCTGGCGTTGCGTGACCAGGCCGACGCCGGCGTCGATATCGTGACCGATGGTGAGATGCGCCGCGCCGGATTCTTCACCGCAGCGTTCTACGGCCATCTGACCGGACTGCGCGAGCTGGCGCCACGTCGCAAGGTCGGTGTCGCCGGGCACGACCAACGCGAGAGCTACGAGGCGGTCGAGGCGCTGCATGCCCCGGGCGGCCTGGGATTGGTGGACGAATATCGCTATGTGCGTCAGCGCACCGATCGGCTGATCAAGATGCCGTGCGCCGGCGCCTACACGCTGGCTGGCCGCATCAAGCCGGGTGCCGTGTATCGGGATCGCATGGCGGTGGCGCAGGCGCTGGCGGCGATCATCAATGCCGAGCTCAAGGCGCTGGTGGCCGAAGGCGCGACGTTCATCCAGATCGACGAACCATCATACGCTGTCCATCCCGATGCACCACGCGAGTTCGTTGAGTTGTTCAACGCGACCGTCGCCGGCGTCGAGGCCAAGATCGGTCTGCACCTGTGTTTCGGTAACTATGTCGGCCGACCTGTCGCGCGCCGCAGCTATCGGCCGCTGTTCCCGCACATCCTCGATGTCCACGCACACCAGTTCGCCCTTGAGTTTGCCAACCGCGAGCTGGCCGAGCTGGCATTGTGGCAAGAGTTCCCGAATGATCGCGAACTGGCTGCGGGCCTGATCGACGTGAAGAACTATCACATCGAGACACCGGAAGAGGTTGCGCAGAACATTCGTGCGGCGCTGCGCTTCATTGCTCCCGAGCAGCTCAGCGTGGTGCCCGACTGCGGCTTCAGCCAGACGGCACGTTGGGCTTCGCGCGCGAAGCTGCGCGCCATGGTCGCGGGTACCAGGATCGTGCGGCACGAACTGACGGGCCAACCATGAACCAGGCAGGTATGCACGCGGCTCGGCGTCATTCCTGGCCCGCATCACCGTTGTGATGGTACGGGTGCGCCGTATCGGTTCGCCATGCGGCGCAACACCATCCCGGGGTATCCCGGTGATCGGCCGGGAATGCTCCGGACACCATCGTGGGGCAGCAACCTGTCGATCGAGGCACACGCGCGGTGCCAGGCGGTACCGCCCCGACCCCGCGCGTGGGAGGATGCACCCCGGAGATGATCGACAGCGCAACGCGGCACCATCCGGCCACGGCGTGCGACCGTGGCGTCGGCCACAACGCACAGACCTGCGCGGCGGCGGCCAAACGCGGCTGCACGGCGGCGAGCACCGATGATCGGGGAGGTCAGATGCGCGGGCGGACGGTGCGCATCAACGCCATGCCACCGAGCATCATCGCTGCGGCCAGCGCCAACCAGATCAGTCGCAGATCATCGGCACCACCCGACTCGGGCATCTGGGCCGGTACCGGCGTCGCCGTCGGCGGCACGGCAGTCGGCGTCGTCGCCGGCGCACGGGTCGCCGTCGGTGCACGCGTCGCCGTCGGCGGCATGGCGCTCGCCGTCAGCTGTGCCTGAACCGTCGCCAGCGGCAACTGCGTCGGTGCCAGCGTCGGCCGGGTGCCCTGCGCGCGCCCGGGTGCTGCGTCGACACTCGCCATCGTGAAGGCCATCAGCGCGATCGCCAGTGCCCAGACATACGTTCGCATCGTCGTCCCCATCACTTCACCACCACATTGATCGGGCTCTCGACCACGCCACCGCTCGAATCCACATCGCCGAAGGCTTCGTTGTAGGTATCGCCCAGCACATACACCCGATACGAACCGGGCTGGGCAAAGCCGACGAAGTTGGAGCGTTCAACATCGGCAGCCAGCGAACTCAACGTGATCGTCTCGCCAGGCTGCAACGCCTCGACGCGCCACGTCGAGCCGGAGTCGGCGATGTCGCTCCACGGCAACAACGGCGCAGGTTCACGGCGCGGCGCAATGTACAGATCGACCCAGAACGACTGTGCCGGGCGATCAGTGATATTCGTCACGCTGACGAGGATCTCGACCGGCTCGCCAACCGCTGGCTGCGCCGGGCGGACCTCTTGGATGACCGTCACCAGCAGTGGGCCAGCCGGCAGCGGCGTGGCCGTCGGCACGCGCGTCGCAGTCGGCGGAGGCGGTGTTGCGGTCGGCGGAGGTGCGGGCGTCGCAGTCGGCAGTACCACTACGGTGGGCGGTATGTCGGTCGGCGCGGCAGGCAGCACCGCTGGCTGGCCGAAGCTGTTGATCACCAGGACCAGTCCGATGATCACTGCGAGGCCCAACACCGCCGTGCCGGCAAACCACAGGTACTGTCCCGAGCGTCCAGGTGGTGTATCAGGCGACGGCGGAGCCGGCTGAGGTGGCGTGTCGGCTGCCCGTGCGGCGATCCGCGGCAACGGATTGGTCTCGGACGAGCTCGGGACGCCAGCCGCGAGCGGCGGTGCCGGCAATGGTGCCACGACCGGTGCGACGACAGGCGGCGGTGTTGTCGGCTCGGCTGGTGCCAGCAGCGGCCGCGGCAGGCGCTGCCGCAGGATCGATGCCAGCGCCGTCGGGCCATATGGCCCCGGATGTGCGACATCAAAACCCACCGCCAGCATCGCACCTTCGCGGCCGATCGTCACCAGTGCCGGGCGTTGCCGCAGCAGCCGATACGCAGCGAGGATGGCCGTGTCGCCGCCGGTGCGGCCACACAACGCCACCGATGCACGCTGCGCCTCGGGCGTGTTCTCGAGCTCGCGGGCATCGCGTACGACGATGAAGTCGTAGCCAGCCTCAGAGATCGCTCGCCCGAGCGGTTGCAGTTCGGTGTAGGCTACCCCGATCGCGATCGCGAGTGTCGGATCGACGTCCTGCTCGGGTGTCGTCTCGTCCATAGCTTCCGTCTAACTGACGTACGCGAAACGCAACGTCCGACCGGAGGCCTCGCCAGGGCGCAACGTATCTGCCATGTCGACGCGCAGCACCTGTGCCAGCGCAGCGACGTCGTCGGCGGTAATGTTGAGTTCGAGCAAGCGCTGCTCATAACGCAGCAACTGGACATTGCGGATGCCGCTCGCGCGGCTGATTTGGTCGATCAGCTCCGATGCGATGACAAAATTACGGACATCGCTGACTTCGACGTGGAACCGATTGGCAGCAGACTCACCGTCGGCCTGTGTCGCGTCAGGTGGTGTGACTTGGCGCGTCTCGGCCCGCGGAGCCGGCGGCGGTGCGACTGGGGGCGTGGTGGGCTCTTCACGGGTCGGTGGTGGCACGGCGGCGCGCACTGGTGCTGGCGGAGCTGCCGGTGGCGGTGCGACCGGTGGCGGCGACGGTGGCCTGGCGACGGGTGTCTCGCTACGGGGCGCCGCCGGAACAGGCGTGCTGCCCACTGGGCGTGCTGGTGCCGGTGGGACCGTGGTAGGTGGTGGGGTGCGCGGTGCTGGCGGCGGCGTCGGTCGTGGAGGGGGAGGCGCAGCGACCCGCGTACGCTCGGCTGGTGGTTCGGCGGCGGCAGGGCTCACGGCGCCGCCGGTGATCTGAAACAGATCAGCGAGCGACCGCTGCAGGCCGGCGAGACGGTCGCTGAGTGAACGCGTCTCGGTGCGCAACCGATCGCGCTCCTCGTAGGCATCCTGCAGCAATTGCGCGACTTCGGTCTCGGCTTGCTGGCGCGTCGCGTTGAGGTCGGCTTCGGCCTGCTGCAGATCATGCGTGATCCGCGCCTGGGCCTCGGCCTCGCGTCGCGCGAGCTCGGCTTCGGTGTGCTGTCGCAGCTGCTGCATCTCGGCTTGCGCCTGAATGCGCATCTGATTGATCTCGGCAGTAGCAGCTGCACGCTCCTGCGCGCTCTGCGCACGTAGGTCGGCAATCTCCTTGACGAGCAGATCGCGAGCATTCTGCTGCTCCAGGCGCATCTCGCGATATCGGCCGAGCAACAACTCGGCTTCCTGCTCCATCTGCCGCGTGAGCGTGCTGGCAAACTGCACGGCCTGCTCGATGCGCGCCTGGATCTGCTGGTCGACGGTCTGATAGAGGCTCAGGCGCTTGTGGGCCCACTCACTGAACCGCTGCTCGTCTTCGAACGCAGCAGACTGACCGCCGGGAGTGCCTCCTGGAGTTGTGTCCATCGCGGAACCTCTCTCGCCAGTTGCGCTTCGTCGCTCAGAGCCACACGCGGTTCGGCAGGTTCGCCACCCGAACCGCGTGCACTGCGCGACGGGTATGCCTCAGACGCGCATCGGACACACGACCTGCCGGCTGGACCGTTCGATCACGTCGGCCCGACCGCACTGAGTGCTCTGCTCTCGGGGCGAGTATAGCATAGCGACTCGTGAGCGTCAAGCACGGGAGATCTACAGATCTACAGGCAGGGCTGATGCAACATCGTGGAGAGGGGAGGAGCGGTACCA
>CAIQIY010000139.1 GCA_903871975.1 uncultured Chloroflexota bacterium
CGTCGAGCTGCTGACGGGCGTCTATCAGGCCCATTCCACCGATCCGGTGGCGGCCGAACTGCTCGCGGACGCGCATCTGGCATGGGGCCAGTCGTGGCTGGCGGCATCACAGGGGGCACCGGCCGGGATCGGCGAAGCACTCGCCGAGTTCGAGCGTGGGCTGGCGCTGGATCCGCCATCGGGTGTTGTGCGAACGACGCTTGAGGCCCAGCAGGCTCTGGCTGCCAGGTTTGTCGCAGCGACGGCACACCTCGATGCGATCGACGCCGGCGGGCTGACGCTCGATGATCAGGCACAGCGCGCAAATGCCGCATTCGCAGAGGCGCAGGCACTCGTTGAGGCAGACAGCAACTATCCCGGTGTCACAGCGCTCAACGCGCGCGCGCTGGTGATCGGCGGCGAAACGTTGCTGCGGGCGGTACGCGAGCAGCCGGGCGCCGATGATCCACAACGCCTGGCGACAGCCCAGCAGAGCTGTACGATGGCGCGCGAACTGGCGCCCGACCTCGAGCGCGCCACGGCCTGCCTGGCGCAGGTGGCCGAACTGACCGCCACACCTACTGCTGTTCCGGCTGCTGCCGGCAAGCTGGTGGTGCAACGCATCAACCAGGACGATGATCCGACATGTGTCTCGCTGCGCGTCGTCGGCGTCAGCACTGTCGGCTGGACACTGGGCTTCGATGGTGCGGGGCTGCGGGGAACCTTCGACGGCGCGGGCAATGTGCGGGTGTGTGGCCTGGCATCACGCCAGGAAGGCACGATGCGCATCCTCGGCCGCAGCGGTGCGGTGGTGGCGGGCGGCATCTTCCCGGTGCGCGGTGGCGATATCTTCGTCGCGACGTGGCAGCGCTGACGGCGGCAATCCCACCGTGCGCCGGCCGGATCATGGCGCGTGACATGGGCCGCAGCCACCAGGGTCGCCGAGGCCCGTGATACGTCAGTCGCTGGCGATGTGTGATGGCGTCCCGACATCATCAGCTCACGTTCGGCCGAGTCTTCGGTGCCAGGGTGCGGCATCGTCGCAGGATGCGCCGATCCTCTTGGCACGATGACCACGCCGATCGGTACTGATCAATCTGCTGCACGCCCGCGCCGTCGCAACACCCGCCGGCGATGATGCCCGTCGCCGGCTGGTTCGCTCCTGCCACGCGGTGCGAACAGAAGTCTCAGCAGCCGGCCAGCGCCTGCGGTGTTCGTGCCGACGCATGAGCTGTAGTCGATACGAACGCTGACCGGCCCGATTGCATGACTCCGCAGTCGTGCCATCGATCCGCGAGCAGGTCGTGACACACGCTCTACGCTTGATTCCCTCTCGGCAGATACTGTTCCATCTGCTGCGTCGGGCTACGAGCCTCCTGGGGCTGTTATGCGCCGACTCGCCATCGCAGCGTCGGGCGGCGCATCGCCTAACCGCGAATCGTGTTGAGCAGATACCTTGCGCAGGATGTACGCGACAACCACGACAGCGATCAGCTCAACCGGAAAGAGATACGGGCTCAATGATGAAATAGACGCATCTCGAAGATCGAATGCAATAAACGTGATTAATGC
>CAIQIY010000140.1 GCA_903871975.1 uncultured Chloroflexota bacterium
ACCAGCGGCAGCGCGGCCACCACGCCGAGCAACGCCAGCGCCGCCGCCGCGCCCAGCAGGCGCCACAACTGGCCGGGCGCCTCGCGCCGCGCCTGCAGCAGCCGCACGATGCCCGCCGCCAACGCCAGCGGCGCCCACAAGGTCAGCGCCGCGTAGTAGGCCACCGCCTGCGCCATGACGACCACCGCCGCCAGCATCAGCTCGGGCCAGCCGCGCCAGCCGCGCCCGGCCGCCGAGTCGACGGCTGCCAGCGGCACGGTCAGGCTCAGCCACAGCAGCGGCCAGCCCGCCAGCTGATTGTTGAAGTTGAAGTAGCTGACCCACAACAGCAGCGCGCCGGCCGACGCCAGCGCGCCACCCAGCAATGCGCTGCCCCGGGTCAGGCCCATCGTGGCACGCAGCCAGATCACCAGCGCAGCGACGCCCAACGCGCGGAACCAGGCCAGCAGCGGTGCGAAACTCGTCAGCGCCTCGCCGCGCAGCACGGCATCGACGGCCGCCTGCACCAGCGCGAAGCCGAGCGTCATGCCGATCGCCGGCGGATTCTGCACCAGATCGCGCAATGGGTTGTCGGGCGCGGCCGCGATCGCGCGCACCGGGCCATGCAGCAGGTAGCGTGCGGTCGCCAGCGAAGATTCGGCATCCCAGCCGGCGCCGATGATGCCGCTGTGCCCGGCGGTCAACAACGGCCAGACGCCCACCACATACGTGAGCACCAGCACCAGCCACAGCAGGCCGTCGGGGCGCAACGCACGCCAGCGTGGCGGGCCGCGCTGGCGCCATGCCAGCGCGTTCGCGCCCCCCGCCGCGAGCAACACTGCCGGCAGCGCCGCCGCCACGCCCCAGGCACTCGACACCGCCAGGTACAGCGCCACCATCAGCACGGCCACGCCGATCAGCGGCGTCAGGGTGCGCTGGTGGGGCCGCAACGCCGCCGGCAGCGCCAGCCGCGCCAGGCCCCAGCCGCACCAGGTCGCCAGCAACGTCGCCACCAACGGCACCAGCAGCACTGCCACGAGGCTGCCCCACGGCCCGCCGGCCAACCCCATCAGCTACCTCCCCGCCCACATCGCCGCATCACGTCACCGCACGGCGTTGTGCCGCAAATGCCTGGTAGTGACCATCCACCACCGCCCGTCGCAGGCGATCGGCCGCCTCCCACACGTCGACGAAGCGGGTAGTCAGCGGGCTCATGCCCAGGCGAATGTTGTCCGGCTCGCGAAAATCCGGGATCACATCGAGGCGTTCGATCAGGGCCTGATTGATCTGATAGCCGGCCGGGTGCCGCACGCTCACGTGGCCACCGAGCTGCGCGACATCGCGCGGCGAGCCGAGCGTGTACCCAACCGGTGCCAGCAACGCGTCGAACAGCTCGATCATGAAGCCGGTCAGCGCCATCGATTTGGCGCGGATCGCCGCGATGCCGATTCCGGCCAGCTGCTCGACCGCCGGCTCGATGGCAGCCAGCGCCAGGATCGGCGGTGTCCCGGCGAGAAAGCGCGCGATGCCGGCGGCCGGCGTGTAGTCGAGGGCGAAGCCGAATGGCTGGTGCTGGCCGAACCAGCCCCAGATCGGCGAGACCGCCTGCTCGTGCCAGGCGGCATTGACGTACAGGTAGCCGGGCGCACCGGGGCCGCCGTTCAGGTACTTGTAACTGCAGCCCACCGCAAAGTCCACGTTGCAGGCATCGAGCGCCAGCGGCAGGACGCCAGCCGAGTGGCTCAGGTCCCAGATCACGAGTGCGCCGACGGCATGGGCTGCGGCTGTGATCGCGGCCATGTCGTGGATGGCGCCGCTCTTGAAGGCGACGTGGGTCAGCATGACGACGGCGGTGTCGTCGTCGAGGGCGGCGGCGATGTCGTCGGCGCCGACGGTCAGGGTATCGTGCGACGGCACCAGCCGCAGCCGGTGCTGGCCACCGAGCAATGCGGCGCATCCCTGCGCCAGGTAGAGATCCGACGGAAAATTCAGCACATCACTGACGATGGTGTGGCGGCCGGGGCGTAGCGCCAGTGCCGCCATCAGCACCTTGAACAGATTCACCGACGTCGAGTCGCACATCAGCACCTGGCCCGCGGCAGCGCCCAGCAGCGTGCCGAGGCGATCGCCAATGCGTTGCGGCGCCTCGTACCAGCCCGTACCCCAGCCACGGATCAACTGCGCGCCCCAGGCTTCCTCGACGACGTGGTGCAGGTGCGGCACGGTGGCGCGCGGCAGCCGCCCGAGCGAATTGCCGTCCATATAGATCAGCGCATCGTCGGCGATGACGAACTGCTCGCGGGCGGCCGCCAGCGGGTCGGCAGCATCGCGCGCCAGGGCAGCGGCGCGATCCGGCGATGCGCCCATCACTGGCCCCCGCCGAGCGGCGCGGCGATGCGCCCGATCATCCAGGCCTCGGCGGCCGCGACATCGACATCGAGGGCTACCTGCGCACTCGCCGGATGCTTCTGCGATGGCGCACGCATCACTGTCATGCCACTCGTCAGGCGGCCGGTCGTCTCGACCTGGACGTACAGCGGCTGGAAGTGCAGCAGATCCGGCCGCACCAGCGCCGCCGCCGCCAGCGGATCGTGCAGGTCGGTCTGGCCTTCGCGCGCGAACCGCGGGTAGCGCTCGACCTGCTCGGCGACGGCGTCGTGATACGGGGTCTGGTGCGCGCGGAGCCGCGCGACATCGGCGTGGCGAATGCTGACGCGCGTGGTGACATCGAGCGGCACCAGGTGGATCGGTGCGCCGGAAGCGAACACGATCGCCGCGGCTTCGGGATCGCAGACGATGTTGTGTTCGGCGACCGGCAGGCGCAGCGTGGCGGGGCCCCGTGCCACGCCGCCCATCAGCACGAAGCCGGCGGCAGCCTGGGCGATGCGCGGCTCGCGGCTGAGCGCCAGCGCGATGTTGGTGAGCGGCCCGATCGCCAGGATGGTGATCTCGCCGGGGTGCGCCATCACGGTGCGCACGATCAGATCGACGGCATGCTCATCGACGACGCCCGCCGGGCGCTCGTC
>CAIQIY010000141.1 GCA_903871975.1 uncultured Chloroflexota bacterium
GGATCGGTGGTGTCGCCCCATTACGACTCGCTGCTGGCGAAGCTGGTGGTGTGGGCCGAAGATCGCGCCGGCGCGATCGCGCGTGCGAGGCGTGCCTTGCATGATCTGGTGCTCGATGGGCTGACGACGACCCGCGAGTTTCATCAGCTGGCGCTGCAGCACCCGGCGTTTGTCGCCGGCACGACGACGGTCAATTTCATTCCCCAACATCTGGCGGCGGCGTTGGCGAGCCTGCCACGCGCGACGCCGGCCGCGCCGGCATCACCGGCGCCGGCAGCCGAGCAGCTCGAGCTCGAGATCAACGGCCGACGCGTTCAGGTGACGGTGCGCCGCCCGGTGAGTGATGCTGCCGTCGTGGCGCGACAGCACCGCGCGCCGCCGCGGGCTGGCCGTGCCGCGCCGCCGCAGGGCGCCGTGCTCGCGGCGCTGCAGGGGGTCGTGGTGGCGCTGGCAGTGGCGCCGGGCCAGGTGGTCGCGGCTGGTGCGCTGCTGTTGGTCATCGAGGCGATGAAGATGGAGAACGAGGTGCTCGCGCCGCACGCGGGCATCGTCGAGCAGATCGCGGTGACGGTCGGGCAGATCGTCGAGCCGGGCATGGCGCTGCTGCAGTTGCGCGCTGACCCGGCCGTATGAGCGGAATGCAGGAGAAGAGCACCATGGCCGAGTTGTTCGTCGCTTCACTGACGCCCTTTCGCCCGACTGACGGCGCCGTCGATCACGCGTGGATCGTCGACCACCTGCGCTGGCTCGCCGCCCATGGCGCCGATGGCGTCGTGCCGTGCGGCACGACCGGCGAGGGGCCGTCGCTTGGGCTGGCCGAACGCAAGGCGGTGATCGAGACGGTGCTGGCGCACCGCGGTGGCTTGCGGGTGATCGCTGGCACCGGGTGTGTCGCCCTCGGTGAGACGATCGAGGCGACGCGCCATGCGCTCGAGCGTGGTGCCGATGCGGCTCTGGTCATTCCGCCGTACTACTTCAAGGCGATTACCACCGACGGGTTACTGGCGTATTACCGTGCGGTGTGCGACGCGCTGCCGGCGGGTGGCCAGATCATGCTGTACCACATCCCGCCGGTGAGCCAGATCGCCATCACCGTCGAGCTGATCGATGGCTTGCTTGAGAGTCACCCGGGCGCGGTGATGGGGCTGAAGGACAGCGGCGGTGACGCCGCGCACACGGCGATGCTGATCGCGCGCTATCCCCAGCTCAGGATATACACCGGCGGCGCGCCGTTGCTGGCCCGCGCGCTGCGCGATGGCGCCGCCGGGGGCATCTTTGCGCTGGCGAACGCATTCGCCCCCGAGTTGCGCGCCATCATCGCGGCGCATGCCGCCGGCGCCGACAGCGACACACCCCAGCGCGCGGTCGTCGCGATCAACGAGGCGATCAAGCCATTTGGTGCGGTGCCGGCGCTCAAGGCACTGGTGCCCGTGTTGGCGAACCTGCCGGCCACGACGCCGCGCCCGCCGCTGTTGCCGCTGCCCGATGGCGCTGTGCGCATCCAGGAGCGCCTCGCGGCGATCGCCGGCCAGTAGCGGGGGCACACGCAGACACGAAGGAGCGGGTGGCGGTGCCATGGCGCAACCGCCACCGCGCCTGCCTCACTGGTGCCCGATGACGCGGTGTGGCACGTACGGCGCCTCGAGCGAGGCCACCGCCGCCGCATCGAGGCGCAACCCCAGCGCGCCGACCGCGACGTCGA
>CAIQIY010000142.1 GCA_903871975.1 uncultured Chloroflexota bacterium
ATCGGCAGCACGCGCCCGTCGGGCGACGCCGGTCCGATCTGCGTCGTGTCGTCGAGCGCCAGCTCGCGGCGTGCCGTTTGCTCAGGTGCCTCGCCGCGCGGATCCCACTCATAGCCGTCGCTGCTGCGCATCCACGCGCCCGCGGACGACGAGTCGGCGTACTCGACGAACCCTCCTGAATCAGCATCGCCGTACCGCTTGATCTCGGCGCCGGTCTCGACGTCGAAGACCGCGGACCAAATCGTATTGTCGTAGTAATCGCGGGCACTGATGACTATACGCTGCCCGTCGGGGGCCAGCGAGTCCATGCTCACCCCGTACACATCGTAGTAAGCGCTATCACACTCGTCCACCAACGGCCTGACGCGACCAGTGGCGATCTCGTAGCGCGAGACGTTGCAGTCCGTCGCGAACGCGACGATCGTGCCACCGGCGGCGAGCTGGCCGCCGGTGCGGTGCCACAGGTTGGCCTCGATGCGGCGCACCATCTGCCGCGCGGCGGCGTCGATCAGCACACCAGACACCAGGGCGTATGCCCCGTCGGGCGACCAGCTGGTGTTGCCGGACGCTGCCGGCCAGCTGCCGTCGGGCGACCAGCCGGTGTCGCCGGACGCTGCCGGCCAGCTGCCGAGCAATGCACCATCGGCCACGCTCCACAATGCGACGGTGCTGCCGTCGCTGCTGACCAGCTGGCTGCCATCGGGCGACCATGCCAGCGCCGTGGGCGTGCCGGTGTCGACCAACGGCACACTGGCGACCAGCATGCCGTCGCGCGCGCGCATCTCGGCGACGTCGCTGGTCATGCCGAGCACCAGCGTGGCATCGGCCGACCAGCGCAGCCGCGACTGGGCGGCGACCACCACGGGGCTCGGTGCATCGCCGGTGAGCGCGACGATGCGCCCGGTGGTGGGCACCAGCGTGGACCATCCCCCCCCATAGAGGCCGTTGTCCCACGCCGGCGGCCGGTGGCGCCGCGCCAGGCATTCGAGCAGCAGCGCCGTGCCGTCGGGCGATGCCGTCACACGCTGTACATCGATGCCGTCGAGTTGCACGACCTCGCGCACGCCGTCGCCACCCCAGTTCAGCACTGCCCCCGGCCGCGCGGCCTCGAGCAGCCGCCAGTCGCCGCCGATGCTGGCGAGGCTCCCCTGCTCGCCCGGGGTGAGCGCGCGGCGCTGCAGCTCGGTGCGCTGTGCGGTGTCCCACGCCACCAGGGTACGGGCCGCAGGGCTGTCCGCGTTGCCGTCGCGCCCAACCCCCGCCAGCGATGCGCTGTCTGGTGCCCATGCGAGCTGCTCCGCCGTCCCCGGCAGCGCGACGGTCGCCGGCAGCTGGGGCGCATCGCGCTCGATCATCACCACGCCGCCGGCGGTGCCGAGCGCCAGCCAGCGCCCGTCGGGCGACCATGCGAGCGGGCCGTCGGCCGTGAGTTCGGCGATGTCGTGGCGTACGAGCAGCGCGCCCGTCGTGCTGTCGAGCAGCTGGGCCACGCCGGCCGTTCGCCACACGATGACGCCCGCGTCGGGGGCGATGTCCAGGGCGTGCGGCTGCGTCAGAAACGGCCGCGTGAGATCCGTCAGGCTGGCGCGATGCCATTCGGTACCACTCGCCACATCGAACCACGAGGCGCCTTCGATGTCGAGGGCGACGAGGCTCTGCTCATCGGCCGACCAGGCGAGCTGGCGGACCGGCGCACGCCCCAGCCGGCCGGGGTCGCGCGGCACCGCCTGGGGCGCCGCGGCGCTGGGTGCTGTCGCTGCAGGCGCCGGCATGGCGGTCGGCGCTGCGTCGTCGGGTGCTGTGTCGTCGCCTGGCCCCTCGTCGGGTGGCATGCCCGGCACCGTCGGTACTGCGCAGCCGGTTGACCACACGGCCAGCCCGGTTGCAGCCAACATGCGCAGGGCACGGCGGCGTGACCATCGTCGATCCATGGCTGTTTCTCCATCCACGTGCGACATATCAACGAACGCACCAGGTAGCACGCTGTGCGCCAGAATCATCAGATCGGCGTCATCGTGCTTCTGGAGTCACCATGCTCAGTCTACACCAGAATGCAGGTCTGGGCGAGTCAGGAGTGCGAAGAGAGGGGTGCGATGAGCGAAGTACGAGACAAGCAGTGCGAGACGACGCGCCAGCGCATATCAGCACGCTGTTGTGTATGAGAGTGCCTGGTGCAGGAGCATGAGGCATGGATGGTTGTGGCGTTGTGGCTTCATGGGCGCTCTGTGTGGGCTGTGGCACGGTGGTGGGATCGGTGGAATTGGCCTCACGGGTGACTGCTGCAGTGCTCATATCGCGGTGCTGGTGGCCAGCTGTGTGCCAGGCGTCGCATGTGAAGCCATGGCTGGCTATTCGAACGCAAGTCGCGCCACCATACGCTCGATCGGCTGCATCTGGCCGGTTCGACCAGCCTCACGCGTCTTCAGCAGTCCCTCCAGCACGTGATAGGCATGCTCCGGTGTGTTCATCGGCGGCAAGCCACTGCGAATACCGCTCACTGCATGACACAGGCCATCGAGGTAGGATCACTCGGGTGCCAGCTCATCGAGGTGTTCCCGGATGCCGGTCGCTGTCAGCCAGCGATCGATGCCGCGCGGCGCCCAATCATCGCCCTGCAGCCGGATCGTTCCGTGCGTGCCATACAACTCATCAATCGTTGCATCGCGATGCTGCTGAATGGCAACGTTGCCGGTGACGCTGGCAAACGTGGCATCGCCGAAGTCGAGCCGCAGCACGGTGTTGTCCTCGGCCGAGACCTGCACGCGGCGGCTGCCGAACCGGGCCGCGCCAGCCGGTCGGGCCGGCGACGTTGTATCCCGCGAGGTCGAAGAGTGGCCCGTCGCCGCCAGCCTGGGAGTGCCAGCGGCTCCAATCGGGGCCGCCCAGCCCGCGCGGCGACGACGGTCCCGATCGTGCCCTGGCGCAGGAACCGCCCGATCTGCTGGTAGGTCGGGCTGAGGACGATGTGGGGCGCGACGATCAGGAACCCGGGGCTGCGCGCCGCGAGTGCCACTGTGCACACGCCACCCAGCTGCCGTCCTGGGCACGATGCGGCCGCGAGCCCAGGCCGCAGCGCGCTGCCGCGATCGACACATGGGAGGCCGGAGGGGGTCGGCGCCAGTTCCACGGCGCCGTCGGCGAGCACCGCATGGTCGTCGGTGGTGAAGGTCGGCTGGCCAGGCATCTGCAGCAAGGCTGTGCGGCCCGGGTCGCTGTCGCCGACGACGCGCCGTCGGCGAGCCCACGGGCCTGCAGGTCGCGGGCGATGGGCAGGTAGCCATCCTGCATGACGCTGCCACAGCCGATGATGCCGATGCGCACGGGATGTGCCATCGGTGATGCTCCTCGGGGTGTGTTGCGAGCCGGGTGCAGCCTACGATCGCCCGCCTGGCGCATGGCACGCCGCCGCGCTGGACGGCATGCAGCGGCCACGGGCGAACCGGCATGTGCCGCCAATCCACCATCCGGCGCAATGCGGCGGGTAGCGCACGGTCAGCCGGGTGGCGCCGGCGTGGCTCGCGATCGGCCATCGTCACCCATGCAGCAGATCATCGGCGACGACCCACTGTTCGGTCGCGAAGCGCTCCGCGATCGATTGCGCCATCAACGCGGCCGCCGCCACGTTCGCGCTCGCCGCAGCATGGCCAGCCTCGTAGGTTGCCTGATCCGGCCACTGCGCATACGCCACCCAGCTGCCGTCCTGGGCACGATGCAGCCGCGAGCCCAGGCCGCCGCGCGTCGCCGCGATCGATGCGGTCATCGCGCGCCAACCCTCGCGGAACTGTGCCTCGTACCCCGCCTTGATCCGCCAGCGGTACACCACGATCAGCATCGTGCGGCGATCCTTTCGCTGCGGCGGTGCGCCGCGCATGCATCCGATTCCGGCCGGCGCGCATCAATCGCGCCATGGGCGAGCGCCCGCGCGAAGCGCTCGCCGGCGGGCCACTGCTCGCCGATGGGGCCGGGCAAACGCGCGAGCAGACTGACGCATGAAGCATGCACCAAAACAGTCTTCCTCGCCTCAACGACGGCACTCCCGGGTGCCATTCGGATCGCGCAGCGCCCCCGGCACCATACACGCGCCGGGCGGTCGTCGCGACCGGCCGGAGACCGCTCAGGCGTGCTGCAGCAGCGCGCGCAGCGCATCCTGCGAGCGCACCACATGGAGCGTTGTGTGGGCGCCATGCTCGGCTACCAACGCCAGTTCACGCTCGCGTTCCACGCGCCGCCCACGCCACACACACCACATGAGCCACCACTCGTCGCGCAGCTGACGCCACGCCGATGCCTCGCAACCAGCGGGCAGCTGTGTCGCCGCCGGGCGCCGCAGCCCGCGCACGAACGCCCGTGCGGCGCAGACCCACCACGGGGTATCGAGATACACGACGGTGTCCGCCCGCGCGAGCCGCAGCGGCAGCGTCTCGTGATAGTTGCCATCACAGATCCAGCGATCGCCCGCCAGCAGCACCGCCTGCGTCGCACGCCACTCCGCATCGGACGGTGACACCCAGCCCGGCTGCCAGAAGTGGTAATCCAGATGGATGACCGGTAGCCCGGTCCGCGCCGCGAGGTGCCGCGCGAAGGTACTCTTGCCGGAACCGGCCATACCGCTGATGATCACGCGCTGGCCGATGCGGCCATGACTGCCTCGTTCACTCATCGCAACTCCCCGCGGCCACCACACACCGCATCGCTGCGGCGCGCCGGCCCGACACCATACGCCTGCCGTGCCCCACCATACCACGCACCATGGTGCGGCGCATCACAGCGTGGATGCAGCACAGCACCCACCGCATCGCGCGCGTCAGAGGCGCTGCACACATCATCGCCGCGCGTAGTATAATCGCCTCTGGTCGGGCGGCCAGCCGAATGCACCACGATCCGGCCAGCGCCGGATCGTCGACGAGAGAGACTTGAGGAGCGAGGACGATGACGAAGTGGGTTTACCTCTTCACCGAGGGAAATGCCAGCATGCGAGAGCTGCTCGGCGGCAAAGGTGCCGGCGTCGCAGAGATGACGCGCACAGGAGTTCCTGTGCCACCCGGATTCACCATCACCACCGACTGCTGCAACGCCTACTACGAGAACGGCAAACAGTTCCCGGAGGGGATGTGGGCGCAGGCGCTTGAGGCACTCAAGGTCGTCGAGGGCCAGGTCGGGCGGCGCTTCGGCGACCCCGCCAACCCGTTGCTCGTCTCGGTCCGCTCGGGCGCGCGCGAGTCGATGCCCGGCATGATGGACACCGTGCTGAATCTGGGCCTGAACACCCAGACGCTCGCCGGCCTCGCGGCGTTGACCAACAACCCGCGCTTTGCCGCCGACGCCTACCGGCGGTTCGTGCAGCTGTTCGGCAAGATCGTGCTCGGCGTCGATGGCGAAAAGTTCGAGCACGTGATGAACGAGGCCAAGGGCGGCGCGCGCCAGGACACCGACCTGTCGACCGAGGAGTTGCAGGTGATCGCCGAGGAGTTCAAGGCGATCATCCGCACCGACGCCGGCGTCGAGTTCCCCGAGAACCCGTACGATCAGTTGCGCATGGCGATCATGGCGGTGTTCAACTCGTGGATGGGGCGCCGCGCCATCGACTACCGGCGCGTGTACCGCATTCCCGATAGCCTGGGCACCGGCGTGAACGTCCAGACGATGGTGTTCGGCAACATGGGCAGCGACTGCGCCACCGGCGTGGCGTTCACCCGCAATCCGGCCACCGGCGCCAATGAGCTGTTCGGCGAGTATCTCGTCAACGCCCAGGGCGAAGACGTCGTGGCGGGCATTCGCACGCCCAAGCCGATCGCGCTGATGCAGGACGAGATGCCCGAGGTGTATGCCCAGTTCAACGGCATCGCGCAGATGCTCGAGAACCACTACAAGGACGTGCAGGACGTCGAGTTCACCATCGAGCGTGGCCGGCTGTGGATGCTGCAGACGCGCAACGGCAAGCGCACCGGCATCGCCGCCGTGAAGATCGCCGTCGATTTGGTGAACGAGGGGCTGATCGATCGACACACGGCGCTGACCCGCGTGCCGCCCGACATGCTCAACCAGTACCTGTTCCCGATCGTCGACCCCGATGCGGCGCTGTCGGCGGGCCGGCTGGCGGCGGGCCTGGCGGCGGGCCCGGGTGCGGCTTCGGGCGTGATCGTGCTCGATCCCGATGAAGCCGCGGCGCTCGCCGAGCGCGGCGTGAACGTCATTCTGGTGCGCACCGAGACGGCGCCGGAAGACTTCCATGGCATGGTGGCTGCCCAGGCCATCCTCACCGCGCGCGGTGGCCTGACGAGCCACGCGGCCGTGGTGGCGCGCCAGATGGGCAAGTGCTGCGTCTGCGGCTGCGGTGATCTGCAGATCGACTACAAGGCCGGTACCGTCACCGTGCTCGCCCGTGGCGAGGTGGTCAAGGTGCTCAAGGCCGGCGATGCGATCACCGTCGATGGCCATGCGGGCCTGGTCTACGACGGCGAGGTGCCGACGCGCGAGTCCGAGGTGCTGCAGGTGGTGCGTGGCACGCTGTCGCCCGACGATTCGGAGCTGTATCGCTACTTCACCACGTTCCTCAGCTGGTCGGACGACGTGCGCCGGCTGGGTGTGCGGGCGAATGCCGATACGCCGACCGATGCGCGCGTGGCCCGCAGCTTCGGCGCCGCCGGCATCGGCCTGTGCCGCACCGAGCACATGTTCTTCGAGGGTGATCGCATCGATGCGGTGCGTGAGATGATCGTGGCCGACTCGCTCGAGGCGCGCCGTGCGGCGTTGGCCAAGATCGAGCCGCTGCAGCAGGGCGATTTCGAGCAGATCTTCACCGTGATGGACGGCCTGCCGGTGACGATCCGCACGCTCGACCCGCCGCTGCACGAGTTCTTGCCCCATGGCGACGCCGAGATCACGGCGCTGGCCGCCAAGCTGGGCATCCCGGCCGATCGGCTGCATGCCAAGGTCGACAGCCTGCGCGAGGCGAATCCGATGCTCGGCTTCCGTGGTTGCCGCCTCGGCATCGAGTATCCCGAGATCACCGAGATGCAGGCGCGCGCGATCTTCCGCGCTGCCGCCAACTGCCAGGCCCGTGGGATCAAGGTCATCCCCGAGATCATGATTCCGCTGGTGGGCGATGTGAGCGAGCTGCGCAAGCAGGAAGAGATCGTGCGCCGCGTGGCCGAATCGGTGATGAGCGAGACTGGTCAGCCGATCAAGTACCTGGTGGGGACGATGATCGAGCTGCCGCGCGCGGCGCTGACGGCGAACCGCATCGCCGAAGAGGCCGAATTCTTCTCGTTCGGCACCAACGACCTGACCCAGACGACGTTCGGCATGAGCCGTGACGACGCCGGCCGCTTCCTGCCGAAGTACGTCGAGCAGAAGCTGCTCAAGGACGATCCGTTTGAGGTGCTCGATCAGGACGGCGTCGGCCAACTGATCCAGATGGGTGTGGAGCGCGGCCGCGCAACACGCCCGGGGCTGAAGACGGGCATCTGTGGCGAGCATGGCGGCGAGCCGAACAGCGTCAAGTTCTGCCATCGCGCAGGGCTGGATTACGTCTCGTGCAGCCCGTACCGCGTGGTGATCGCGCGGCTGGCGGCGGCACAGGCGGTGCTCGAGGCACGCCACTGAGCGTGCCCGCCGCACCGCTGCGCAGGCGGTGATCCATGGGGCGGATCGCCGGATCCGCCCCGCATGCGGTTGGGGCACCAGGCTGCTCCCGCGCGGCGCTGCCGGCATCGCGCGCCGGGCGGCCTGGCCGAGGCGGAGCGCCATGCCGAGGGTGATCAGGGTCGCGAGCGACAATGCGACGTTCCAGCAGATCGAGGCGCTGCGCCGCAACCGCGAGAAGCGTCATCGCCTGGGGCTGTTCCTCGTCGAAGGCGTGCGCGCGATGAACCTGCTGCACGGCACCGGCTGGCCGATCGAGGCGCTGGTGTACGCCGATGGCGTCGCGCGCTCGGATTGGGCACACCGCCTGATCGCTGACGCGGCGGCGCGTACCCACTATGTGCTCGCACCCGCATTGCTGGCTCGGCTGAGCGCCAAACAACAGCCCTCGGAGCTACTGGCGCTGGCCCACATCCCCGATGATGATCTGGCACGACTGCCGACGCCGCCCGATCTGCTGGCCATTCTGTTCGACCGGCCGGTCAGCCCGGGGAACCTGGGGACGCTGATCCGGTCGGGTGATGCGCTCGGTGCCCATGGCCTGATCATCAGCGGCCATGCCACCGACCTGTACGATCCCGAGACGCTGGCGGCGAGCACTGGGTCGCTGTTTGCGCTGCCGGCGGTGCGCGTCGCCAGCCCGCACGCGCTCGAGCCCTGGCTGGCGCAGCGCCCGGGCGTGCGCCTGGTGGGCACCGATGAGCACGGCAGCGTGGCGATCGACGCCTTCGACTGGCGTGGCCCGACGGTGCTGGTGGTGGGCAACGAGACGCGCGGCATGAGCGCGCAGTTGCGCGAGCGCTGTGATGCGATCGTGCGCATCCCGATCGGTGGGGCGGCGTCGTCGCTGAATGTCGCCAGCGCGGCCGCGATCGTGCTCTACGAGATCGGTCGGCAACGACGCCATGCCGCCATCGGTACGACGACCGAACGACGGAGCGTGTGATGAGCGACGATGCCGAGACCGATCGCCTCCGCGAGCGCCGTGGCTCGGCGCACTGGCTCGATGGGCTGATCGAGCGGGCACGCGCCGAAGGTGCGTTCGATGGGCTCGCCGGCACTGGACGACCGATTGATACCAGCGATGATCTGCTGGTGCCGCCCGAGCAGCGGCTCGCGTTTCGTATGCTGCGCTCGCATGGGTTTGCGCCACCGTGGATCGAGGCACGCCGTGATATCGAGACCGAGCGCCGCCAATTGGCTGCATGGCTGCAGCGGACGCGTGCGCGCTGGCCGTCGATGCATCCGGCACAGCGCGAGGTGGCGCGCGGTGAGTATCGGCGCCAGCTCGAGGACGTACGGCGCATGATCGTGCACTACAATCTGCGCGTGCCGCCAGCGGTCGAGCAGCTGCCGCTGCCGGATATCGCTGCCGAACTGGCACGCCTCGCCGTGGCCGATGGCTGACGCGCTACCTCGCCGTCGTCGATCAGCGTGATGCCCCATGGGGCGCCGCAGTGCATGCCGGCCGCTGCGCTTGCCCAGCGCCGGGCATGGCCCCGTATGCCCGCCAGCGCGGCCGACACCACGCCGTCGCAGGCGTTCAGCCACGCAGCACCATCACCACCGCACCGACGCTGATCAGCGCGATCCCCAACCACTCGCGCGGTGCCGGGCGTTCGCCGAGCAACGCGACCGCGAACAGCGCCACCAGCACGACGCTGAGCTTGTCGACTGGCGCGACCTGCGTGGCGCGGCCGAGTTGCAACGCCCGGAAATAGCTCATCCACGACGCGCCGGTCGCCAGCCCCGATGCGGCGAGCCAGCCGAGCGTGCCACGGTCGAGCGTCAGAGGATTGCGCCATTTGCCGGTGAGGCCGACGAACCCCGCCAACGCGACGACGACCACCAGCGTTCGCAGCAGCGTCGCCAGATCGGGATCGATGCCCTGCACGCCGATGCGGGCGAAGATCGCCGTGAGCGCGGCACATGCCGCCGACAGCAAGGCCCAGAGGATCCATGGGGCGTTGTTCATGCCACACCTCCCGCGGTACCGCCGCATCGGTCGGGCACAGCTCCCGCGGTGGCAGCATACCACGTGAGCCGGCGGTGGATGGGCCCGGCTGCGGGGGCGTGCCGGTGTGCGAACGCGCCATGGCGGGTTCCGCACCGGCGGGACGCGTGCGCATGCATGCGGGTTGTGCGCTCCCACGCAACGCGGCAGCGCGACCAGGCACGCAGCCGCCGCTGCCGCGCGCGCATCCACCAGTGGCATCCGCGATGCCGGGGCCAGCAGACGGGCGGCGCGCCAGTCGCCCGCACCGCACGGGCAACTCCGCGTGAAAAGACACCGATCGCGTGAGATTCCCATTGATCCCACGCGCCGCGACGGCTAGAGTGGCAATGACGCCACCGTGCTGCAGCGCGTGGCGC
>CAIQIY010000143.1 GCA_903871975.1 uncultured Chloroflexota bacterium
CGGCGCGCTCACGCTGCTGGCGCTGGTGCTGCGCCTGCTCTGGCTCGAGACACTGCCCGTCGGCCTGTGGCGCGACGAGGCCCGCCATGCCATGTTGGCGCTGCTGATCTGGACCAATCCCGACTTCCGTCCGGTGTATGTGGTCAGTGGCGCCGATCTCCCAGCGTTGCTGTTCTATCTGATGGCGCCGGTGATGGGCTGGCTCGGGCCGGGCGTGGCGTCGGCACGGCTGGTGAGTGCAGTCTGCGGCGCACTCACCGTCCCGGCGCTGTGGTGGGCCGCGCGGCCGCTCATCGGGCCACGTGGCGCGCTGTTCGCCGCCGGCATCATCAGCGCAGCGTCGTGGAGCCTGACGATGAGTCGCTGGGCGTTCCCGGCGACGCTCGACCAGGTGCTGACGCTGAGCGCGGTCGGATTGGTATGGCGTGCGCTGGCACCCGACGCCAGCCCCGCGCGCCGCGTCGCGCTGCTGGTTCCCGGTGCCATCGCTGGTGCGGCGGCGGTGTATGCCTACCATACCGGCCGCATGGCGCCACTGGTGTTGCTCGTCGTCGTGGTGCTCCGCCTGGGCGCCGACCGTACGGCGTGGCGGCGCGCTCTGCCGGCGCTCTGCGCGGCTGGCGTGGCGGCGCTGCTGGTGCTCACGCCATTGCTGCAGTTCCTCGCGACCAACTGGGACGGCTATAACCGCCGGGTGGCGATGGTGGCACTGCTCGAGCAGTCGAGCGCTGAACGGCATGCGCCGCTGGCGATGATCCTGGGCAACCTGGTGCCGCACCTCGAGATGTGGCATATTGCCGGCGATCGCAACGGCCGACATCATGCGCCGGGGGCGCCGCTGCTCGACCCGGTCGCTGGTGCGCTGTTTGCGGTGGGGATCGCGCTGCTTGCACTGCGCCGCGAGCGCCTGACGCTGGTGTTGGGCGCATGGCTGGTGATCGGCTTGCTGCCTGGCATCCTCAGTGCCAATGCGCCGCACGCGATGCGCAGCCTCGGCGCGCTGGCACCGGCGGCGATCATCGCGGCGCTGGCGCTGGATCGCCTGACACCACAGCTGCGCCTGGCTGCGCCGCTGCTCGCTGCCGGCGCACTGTGGAGCCTCGCGCTGGTGTTTGTGCTGATGCCCGGCGATACCCGCGTCGTGCGCGAGTTTGAACAGGCCGATACGCTGGCTGGGCGCATCAGCCGCGCTGCCGCCACCGCCGACATGCCCGTCTGCCTCGATACACGCCTCACACGCCGCAGCGATGTGCTGACGTTCCTCACGAGCGACCTGACGGTTGGTGCATTCGATGGGCTGGCCTGTGATGGTGCCACGCCCCGCATCGTGATCGTGTCGCCGACGCGCGATGCGACGGCCCTCGCCGCAGCCCGCACGGCCCTGGCTGCGCCCGCGGCGTCGATGCGCACCATCGAGGATGTCGGCGGCAAGCCCCTGCTGGTGATCGCTGTCGCCGACGACGATGCGGCACGGGTGGTCCGGCAGATCACGCCGTGATGGCGATGCGCTGCGGCTGCCGCACGCCCGGCAGCGCGCCCGCCGGCCACAGGATCACGGTTCGGCGCGATAGAATTCGGCGACCTGGAGCGCGATCCGCGGATCGTCGGGATAGTCGTAGTCGCGGTTGAGCAGCACGACCACCGACAGGTGTCGCGCCGGGAACCGCACGTAGTCGGTGTTGAACCCCAACCACGCGCCGGAATGCGCGGCATAGGCATCCGCGTGCCACTGGCCGAGCTCCAGCCCGAATCCGTATGGATCGCTGCTGCCATCGTTGAGCATCGCCGGCTTGAGCGCCTCCGCATAGGTGTCTTGCGAGACCAGCACGTCGCCGTAGAGCGCCTCGTCGTATAACGCCATGTCGCCGATCGTCGAATAGATTGAACCAGAGCCATAGATGCCGTCGAGCTCGTCGGAGCGATAGACCTCGGGCTCGTCGCTGCTGCCGGTGTAACTCAGCGCGATCAGGTCACGGTCCATCCGTGCATCGTTGGGCAGTGAAAATGTGTGATTCATGCCGAGGACATCAAAGATGCGTGTTTGTACGAACTCGGGGAATGTCATTCCGGATACACGCTCAATGACGATGGCCAGCAGATCATATCCAACATTGCTGTAATGCGATTGATCACCCGGTGGATAGAGCAATTTGCGCGTTCGTTTGATCACTTGCAGCAGGTCATCATTTGTCGGATGGTCAGATTGCTTCATCAGTGGGTCAATGACACCATCTTCGTAATCAGGCAATCCTGATGTGTGATTGAGCATTCGACGAATCGTCAATGCATCGCCAAATTTCTGGAGTTCAGGGAGATAACGACCAACAGGATCGTCGTAGCTGAGTTTCTGTTGCTCTGCGAGCATCATAATACACAGCGCGGTCATCTGCTTGCTCATCGACGCGAGATGAAACGCATGATCAACCGTCAGAGGGGTCGCATGTTCCAGATCAGCCAGCCCGTACGCTGCCTGATGCACGATCACGCCATCCTTGACGATCAGGGCTACTCCACCGGGCGTTTCAGGCGTAATGAACTGCGCGAACCAGGAATCGACCTGTTCATTGGCCATACGATACTCAGAATCATCATTCACCGGATCGGCATACGAATCGCGATCTTCATAGCCGACTGATTCGTCCGGCGGGCGAGCAGGGGTGTCGCTACACGATACGAGGAGGCACACCATCACCAGGGCAGCAATCCTACCAGGCGTCGTCATCAGGTGCTCCTGTTCTCAATCCTGCACCATGCGCCGCTGCCATCAGCCAACCTGGGGTCATCTCGCGCGGCGGTGAGCGGCACCATCGCGATGGCCGCACCGCCCGGGGGTGCATAATGCGGTCGGCACCGAGCATCCAACACAGCAACCCGGGCCCCGGGAGGGGCGCATCGGTCACAGCATATCGTTCAGCGACCAGTGTTGTGTCCAGCGCGCATCGATTTCATCGCGCACCCGCTGATAGCGAATGTCCGTCGAGAGGCGAATCGTCGTCGGATGCAGATTGCTGGTCGCAGCATGGATCATGTAGGCGCTGTGCACCACCATATCACCCGCCTCATAATCGGCCACCAGCCAGCGCGTATCAAAGCGTTCGGCCATCGCCGGCAGGTCCTTGCCGACCCAGCCACCCTCGCCCATGTGCTTGTTGTAGGCATTGATGCGCTCTTCGGGTGCGAGGTCAGCATTCCTGGCGGCGAATTCGGCCTCGAGCGAGCGCCCCATCCGATCCGAATGCTCCAGGTACACCAGCCCGCCCATCTCCACCGGCACATCGCCAAGCGGGATCCAGCTGGTCACCACGCTATCGGTACCACCCCGCAAGTAGATCAGATCATAGTGCGCCGGCGTGTTGAAGGTATTGCCTGGCTGCGTGCTGCGCACGATCTTGCGTTTGTGCAGATACACCGCACCGTCGAGGAACGCCTCATAGAACTGCCACAGGCGCTCATGCAGGCAGAACGCTTCATACGCCGCTGTCCGCACAAACTCCATCAGCAGCCTGTCGTGCAGGCCGCGATCGATCGGCGCAGTGCCTGCGAGCCCATCGGCAGGGTCGCTGCCTGGTTGCAGCAAGCCACACGGCGCCAGTGCAGCAAAGTAGCGCCGTCGCACCGCGACGATCGTCGCCGGGTCGAAGAACCCCTTCAGCCACAGATAGCCCTGGGCGCGATACTGTTCCTGCAGCGACGCCAGCGGCGCATGCGGATCGCTCGGTACCAGCCAGCCGAGGCGCCGGGGCGTATCGACCAGCGTATAGCCATTGCTCGTCAGCGGTGGCAGCGTGCGGATCGTCATGGCATCCTCCCGTGTGATGGCATGGATCATCGCTCCCATCATAGCAGATCCACGCCGTCGCACACCCGCACCAGGCGTACCCCGCCACCCAAGCGCCCGCTGGGCCATCGCCCCGGCGCCTCGCCGCGATCACCGCATCGCCCGGCCACCCGTTCGCCACCCGATGGGGGCATATGCTATAATCCCCTCATGCGCTGTCCATACTGTCATCACCACGAAACCGACGTCATCGACACTCGCAAGCTGCACGCCGGCGAGGCCATCCGGCGGCGGCGGCGATGCGCCGTCTGTGGGCGGCGGTTCACCACGTTCGAGCGCATCGAGAGCGTCATCATCACCGTCGTCAAGAAGACCGGCGAGCGCGAACCATACGACCGCGAGAAGCTGATGCGTGGTGTGCGCACGGCATGCTACCGGCGGCCGATCTCGGCACAGCAGCTCGAAGCATTTGCCGGCGACATCGAGGCAGCGCTGCTCGCGCTCGACAGCGCCGAAGTCGCCTCGGCGACCATCGGCGACATCGTCATGCAGCATCTGCGCGACCTCGACGAAGTTGCCTACATCCGATTTGCCTCGGTCTACCGTTCGTTCAGCGACCTGGGCATGTTGCGTGCCGCGGTCGACCAACTGCTCGTCCGCGAAGACCCACCTGCGACACCCGTACGTTCCGACCAGTGATGCGATGAGGATCGACCTATGACGACCGAGGAAAGCCAGCCGGCGAGCGAGCGACCCACTGAATCGCGCGGGATCATCGCGCGCACCTTGAGTGACCTCGGTGCCGGCTTCCGCGAGCTGCGCTGGGGGCCAGTATTCCTCTTCGGCATCGCCTCCGGCATTCTGATGCCACTGACGCTGCTGCAGGCCGGCGTTCTCGCCTTCGTCGCCGGCATCGTCCCGGTCGGCGTCGGCCTGCTGCTGGCGCGCCGCGTGCCCGGGCGCTTCGGGCTGCATGGCTTCATGACCGGCCTGATCGGTGCGTTGGTGGCGAGCATCCTGCTCGGCATCGTGATCAATGCCACGCCATTTGGTGCCCAGCTCGCCGCCGCCTCGGGCCTGATCGGCGTCGGTGCCGACGGCGAGCCGATCGACCCGAGTACCCTTGATCCAGGCGTGCTCGAGGTATTGCTGGCACAGGCCTGGATCACCACCGGCGGCTTCATCGGCATCTCGCTGATCGTCTTCTGCACCTTCGGTGCCACCACCGCCGGCCGCGCCGAGATCCGCAACCGCGAGCTGCGCGCCGAGGTCGAGGCCCGCGGCGGCGGACTCGAGAAGCCCGGCACCGTGCGCAACGTCGAAGACCTGCGTGGCCTGTCGTTGCCGCAGCTGGGCTCCTACGTCAATGCGCTGTTCAAGAAGAAGGGCTTCACCTTCAAGGATTACCGCTTCACCCACAAGGATCGCTATCTCGACCTGTGGCTCAGTCACGAGGGCCAACCGTGGC
>CAIQIY010000144.1 GCA_903871975.1 uncultured Chloroflexota bacterium
AGGCGCGTCGTGAGCATGTGCACGCCCGCAGGCGGGCTCGACACCACGCCGCGCAGCAGCGCCAGGGCCGTCCAGTAGTGCACACGCTTGCGCTGCTGCGGCGCCTTGGGGTCCGACGCGACGAGCCTGCGGGCGAAGTCGAGGATGTCTGCGAAGAGCGTCGCGTAGTCAGGCGCGAGGGTATAGCCCGCCTCGAAGGTCTCACGGGTGGGAAACGGCGTCTCCTCGCCGAGCCATCGTGCGACATCGGCGCGCTTGCGCTGGACGAAGTGGCGGGCGAGCTCGCGGCGCTGGGCCGGCGTGGCCTTCGGCAGATCGAGCTGCTCATAGTCGCTGCGCAACAGCCCGAGCAGCGACTGGAACTCCTCGGGCTTGCCCGAGTGGGGCGTCGCGGTGAGCAGGACGAGGTGCTGTTCCGGCTTCGCCGCGAGGCGACTCAGGAGGTGGTAGCGCTGCTGTTGGCTGGCCGATGCCCCGGCAGGGCGGGCGCAGGTGTGGGCTTCGTCGACGATCACCAGCTCGGGCGCTTGCTCGACGAAGACATCGCGGCGCACATCGGATTTCACGTAGTCGATGCTGATGATCTGGTAGGGGTAGTAATCGTAGACGCTGACATCGCCCTGGATCTGGCGATCGAGGCGCGCCTGCGTACTGGAGCGGATGACGACCGCCTCGATGTCGAGTTTCTCGCGGATCTCGCGCTGCCACTGGTCACAGAGGTGTGGCAGGCAGATCACCGCAAAGCGTCGGATCCGGCGGCGCTCCAGCAGTTCGCGCATCACCAGGAGCGCCTCGACCGTCTTGCCGATGCCGACGTCATCGGCCACGAGGAGGCGCACGACCTCCTGGCGCAGTGCCATGATCAGCGGCACCAGTTGGTACGAGCGCGGGCGGAACGAGAGCCTGGCCAGCGCACGGAACGGCCCGGCGCCGTTGCGGAACGCGAGCCGGGCCGCATCGTAGAGCAGCCTGGTCGTGGCGAACGTGCCGAGATCCGCGACCGACGGCGGTGCGAAGCGGGCATCCTTCGGCACATCGTGCGGGATCGCGAGCGGCAGGTAGATGCCCGTCGTCTCGTCATCCGAGCCGCCGAGCGGCCGTACGACGAGCAGATCCGGGTCGTCGGAGGGCAGCACGACCCAGTCGCGGCCGCGGAGCGTCACCAGTTTGCCCGGCTGGAGCAGCATATTCATCAGCGCACCTTCTTGAAGATATCCGGGCGACTGGCGAAGAACGCAGCGAGATCCTGGTCGTAGCGGTAGACGACGACCTCATCGCCGCGGGCCTCGATCTCCTCGCGCTTCGCGGCATCGTCCGCAACCACCTCGGGCCGGTCGTGCACCGAACCATCGACGAAGACCCAGATGCGTGGCTCGTAGAAGAAATCGGGCTGGCACAAGATTCCGGGCACATACCGCTGGGCGGCATCGGGCAACCGCAGGCCGTGGCGGTACAGGTAGTCGAGGAACGTCCGCTCAAGCGGCGATTTGGGATCGAGCAAGGGCAGCAGCGACTGGTAATGGTCAGCGTAATCCGCATGGTGCGGGTTCGTCTGCAGCTCGACGTGGGCAGCCAGCAGCCGCTCCAGCACACCCTGGATGGCGAAGCGATCCAGGCGCAGGTGATCGCGCTGGTTGTAATAGCTGAGCAGGTCATCGTACGACGCCTTCGCCTTGTAGGCCGGCTCGTCGAAGCGACAGATCGCCTGGGCCCGACGCAGCACCGCCGGGAGCGCCGCCACGTCATCCACCAACCGCGACAGGATGCCGAGGCTCCCCTCGGCAGCCTCGTAGATGAGGATGTTCGGCTGCGCGCCATCGCCGACGGCGACCACCCCGATCTCACTCGGCTCGACCCGGTACTCCAGCTCGATGCCGCGCTTCAGCGCGTACTGCAGCGTCACCACACCATCGGGCGTCAGATCGGGCTGTGGCGCCAGCTCGAGGTACAGTGCATCAGCGATCGTCGACGTCCACACCATCACCAGCGCATGCGGCGCATCCGTCGCGCCGGGTGCCGGCATCGACCGCTTCCAGCGCGCCGAATCCAGCGCGATGGGGTATCGTTCGAACTGCGCCGAACGCCACTTGCGGCTCACCGCGATGAGGCGCGCTGCCGGCATGAAGCGCATGCGCAGCAGTGTGGTGTCACC
>CAIQIY010000145.1 GCA_903871975.1 uncultured Chloroflexota bacterium
GCTCCCCTGCACGTGTGGCCACACCTCGCCACGCACTTCGGCGTCGGCGCGCGCCGATGCGGTCCCTCCCCTGCACGTGTGGCCACACCGCTCCTCCCCCTCTCCACGACGTTGCATCAGCCCTGGTCGCGCCTGGTCGCGCTGTTCGGCGCGCTTGACACACATCCCCGACGGGGTATAATGGCGCGGGTTCAGCTGGCTCGGCGCGGCGCCGTCTCCGGCGGGCTGCACCGCCGGCTCACATTCAGCCGGAAGGAGCGCACCTCGATGCTCGATCCATATGTGCCAATCCTCGTCATGCTCGGCGTCGCGATCTTCGTGGCGATCTTTGTCATCACGGTCTCGCGTTTCCTCGGCCCGCAGCGGCCGACGCGGCGCAAGTTGATGCCATACGAATCCGGCATGGAGCCGATCGGCCCGGCGCAGCGGCGATTTCCGGTCAAGTTCAACCTCGTCGCGATGCTCTTCATCCTGTTCGACATCGAGGTCATCTTCTTGTTTCCCTACGCATTGATCTACAAGGATCTCGGCGTCCCCGGGCTGATCGCGATGGGCAGCTTCTTCACCGTTCTGGTCATCGGCATGATCTACGAGTGGAAACGAGGAGCATTGACATGGGACTAGAGCAGAAAGCCGGTGATCTCGGCATCGTCACCACATCGCTCGAGACGGTCGTCAACTGGAGCCGCAGCAACGCGATGTGGCCATTGCTGTTCGGCCTGGCATGTTGTGCCATCGAGATGATGGGCTCGCAGAGCGCCAACTACGACCTCTCGCGCTTCGGCATGGAGATCAACCGTGCATCGCCGCGGCAAGCCGATCTGATGATCGTCGCCGGGCGCGTCTCGCGCAAGATGGCGCCGGTCGTACGGCGGCTGTACGACCAGATGAGCGATCCCAAGTGGGTGATCGCGATGGGCGACTGCGCCGCATGTGGTGGTGTGTTCAACAACTACGCGATCGTCCAGGGCGTCGACGAAGTCATCCCGGTCGATGTCTATGTTGCCGGATGTCCGCCGCGCCCCGAGGCCCTGATCGACGGCATCGTGCAATTGCACGCCAAGGTGCACCGCATGAAGCTCGATGGTTCGATCCGGCAGCCGGTACGCGTCTGAGGCGATACGAGAGCGGAGGCGTTCCATGAACCATGCGGCGATCGTCGCCCGGCTGCGCGCCTATGATCCTGGTGCGATACTCGACGAGCGCGAGTTTCGCGGCCAGTTGAGCGTCACCGTGCGGCCCGAATCCATCCTCGGCGTGATGCAGTTTCTGCGCGATGACGTCGAGTTGGGCTATCAGTTCCTCGAGAACCTGTGTGCAGTCGACTATCTCGGTCGCGAGCCGCGCTTCGAGGTCGTCTATCATCTGCTCTCGTTCACCCGGCGCCACCGGCTGTGTATCAAAGTCGGGCTCCCCGAGCAATCGCCGGCAGTCGACAGCCTCACCGGCATCTGGCCGACGGCCAATTACCAGGAGCGCGAGGCCTACGATCTGTTCGGCATCACCTTTGTCGGCCACCCGAGCCTCGAGCGCATCATGATGCCCGACGACTGGCAGGGGCACCCGTTGCGCAAGGATGTGCCCCTCGGCGGCGAAGAAGTCGCCTTCACATTCAACCAGGCGCGGATCGATGCGCGCAAGCCGTACGCTCGTGACTGAGAGGGACCTGTCATGACGATCGAAGTCAAGCAGTTCGTCCGCGATCTGTCGATCCCGTCGCCCGGCGACATCACTCGCCCGGCGCTGGCTGGCGAGCGCGAGACGATGGTATTGAACATGGGGCCGCATCACCCGAGCACGCACGGCGTATTGCGGTTGGTCGTCGAGCTCGATGGCGAGACGGTCGTCAATGTCGCTCCCGACATCGGCTATCTGCATACCGGCATCGAGAAGTCGATGGAGTCGAAGACCTACCAGAAGGCGCTGGTCATGACAGACCGGACCGACTATCTGGCGCCGCTGTCGAACAACCTGAGCTACGTGCTGGCCGTCGAGCAATTGCTCGGCTGCGCCGTCCCCGAGCGTGCGACGACGGTGCGGGTGTTGCTGGTCGAGCTGCAGCGCATCGCCAGCCATCTGGTGTGGCTCGGCACGCACGCCCTTGATCTCGCGGCGATGAGCGTGTTTTTGTATGGCTTTCGCGAGCGCGAGCAGATCCTCGACATCTTCGAGCTGGTCTCGGGCGCACGCATGATGACGAGCTACTTCCGGGTCGGCGGGCTGGCCTACGACGTGCCGCCAGAGTTTCCTGCGGCGGTGCAGGCGTTCCTCGCGATCATGCCGGAGCGGATCGACGAATACGAGGCATTGCTGACCCGCAATCCGATCTGGCTCGAGCGCACGCGCGGCATCGGTGCGATCGACACGGAATCGGCGATCGCCCTCGGCGTCACTGGTCCGGCGCTGCGCGCGACGGGGTTTGCCTGGGATCTGCGCAAGGACATGCCGTACTGTGGCTACGAGACCTACGAGTTTGCGGTGCCGGTTGCGCGCAACGGCGACATCTACGATCGTTATCTGGTGCGGGTCGCCGAGATGCGCGAGAGCGTCAAGCTGTGCACGCAGGCGCTCGATCGCCTGATCGCCCACGGCCCGGGGCCATACGTGACCAGTGACCGCAAGATCGCGCCGCCGCCCAAGAGCGAGATCACGCACAGCATGGAGTCGCTCATCCATCACTTCAAGCTGTGGACCGAAGGGTTCAAGCCGCCGCGTGGCGACACGCTGGCGGCCATCGAGTCGCCGCGCGGCGAGCTGGCAACCTACATCGTGAGCGACGGCAGCCCGAAGCCGTATCGCGTGCACTTGCGGGCGCCGTCGTTCGTCAACCTGCAGGCGCTGCCGCATATGGCGCGTGGCCATCTGGTCGCCGACCTGGTCGCCTTGATCGCGTCGATGGACCCGGTTCTCGGTGAGGTTGATCGCTGAGTGGGCTCGCCGGGCTGCGGCCCGCAGACGAAGGAAGAACCATGGTGCTGCGCGAGAAGTATGCTGCCGAGATCGATGCCCTGCTGGCGCGCTACGCCCAGCCACGCAGTGCGGTCCTGGCGTTGTTGTATCTGGCACAGGATGAGTATGGCTATCTGACTGATGCGGCGGTGCGCGAGGTGGCCGGGATCATCGGTGTGCCGCCGACGGACGTCTTCGAGGTGGCCGGGTTCTATTCGCTGCTGTATCGCCAACCCGTGGGCCGCTGGGTGCTGCAGGTGTGCGACGACGTGCCGTGTTGCTTCTGTGGCGCCGAGGAGTTGATCCGTGCGCTGCAGGATGCGCTCGGCATCCGCGTCGACCAGACGACGGCCGACGGCATGTTCACGCTGCAGCGGGTGAAGTGCCTGGCCGATTACAACCGCGCGCCGCTGTTGCAGGCCAA
>CAIQIY010000146.1 GCA_903871975.1 uncultured Chloroflexota bacterium
GTCACGCTACGAACCGGCCCACCGCCTCGTCGATGAGCGTGAACACCTTGCCGTCGTCGTCGCCGCTGACGCGGCCGAGCAGCTGATCGCGCCAGTCGGCAGGAATCCAGTGGGTGCCGTGGGTGGCCCCCATGGCCGCGCCCACGAGGGCGGCGATGGTGTCGTTGTCGCGGGTGTCGTTCACCGCCACGAGCATGGCGTGGTGCGGGTCGTGCCCGTGCTGCCCCAGGATATGCAGGACACAGGGCACTGTCTCGAGCAGATACGCGCCGCTGTACCAGCGGTTCGCGGCGTCGCGCACCGGTTGCTGGCGGGCCAGAGCGGGACGCACCTCGGTGTCGAGCAGGGCACTCAGCGAGCCGCGCCACTCGAGCAGCGGCCCGCTCAACACCCGCGTTTCGTACTGCTGCCCCGCGTCGAGGAGGCGCAGCACCTCGAGATAGGTGTCGAGCCACTCCTCGGCAGACTCAGGCAGGTCGCCGTTGAGCAACCGCCAGAGCAGGGCCACCCACGCCACGCTGCCGGCGATGGCCAGCGGATGATTGTGCGTGACGGCGGTGCTGAGCGCCGTGTCGGTCCAGAGGCCGGTGCCGCCGGCGCGCAGATACGGCAGCACGGTGGGCGCGATACGCATCAGCGCCCCGTTGCCACCGCTGTACTGCGTGGCTTCGTACCAGGGGGCGCCGGTGCGCAGCGCGTTGCAGAAGTCGAGCGTGGCGGTGCCGATGCCGAAGATGCGGTCGTTCGCGATGCGGAATGCGAGCTCGTCGGGATCGAGGGCGCCGTCGGCGAGCAACTGCTCGACCGCGCGGAACGTCAGCTGCGTGTCGTCGCTGGGCGTACCGGCCGGGGCACCGTTGGCGTAGCGGCTGGGCAGATACCCCGTGATGCGCCCGTGCTTCGCCTCGCGCTCGTGCGGCAGCATGCTCTCGGTACGATTGCCGAGCGCATCACCGATGGCCACGCCGAGGAGCATGCCGCGCACGCGATCGGCGAGATCGGGCACCTCGGTGGCATCGATCGGCGCCACGGGGGGCAGTACGGCGAGGCGGGCTGGGTCGATTTTGGGGTGCCACATGCTTGTCGGGTGTCGGGTCAACCCAGTAACTCCTCGATGCTCTCGGCCGTGGCTTCGAGCACGTTCTCGAGCCCTTCCATGGTGTGGTCGCCCATGTGGCCGATGCGGAACGTGCTGCCCTTCAGCTTGCCGTAACCGCCGCCGATCACGAACCCGCGCTTCGCCACCCCCTTCACGATGGCGTCGGGGCTCAGCTGCGCCGGCGTGCTCACGGCGGTCACCGTCGCGCTGCGCGCGTCGTCGGGCGCATAGACGCAGAACGCCTCGCCGACGCGCTGCCGCAGTTCGTGCACCCAGCTGTGCGTGTGTTCGGCCATCTGGGTGTGCCGCTCCCAGCGCCGCTCGATGGTCTCCTTCGCGATGCGCTCACCCTGCACGGCCGTGGCATACAGCAGACTCAGGGCGGGCGTGTTGGGCGTCTGATTCTTGTGGATGTACTGCTCGAATTCCACGAGATCGAAGTACAGGCCGCGCCCGTCGGCTTGTCCGGCCCCGGCGATGAACCGTTCGCTCGCCACTCCGAACGCGAGCCCGGGCGGCAGCGCGAGCGCTTTCTGCGAGCCGGTGAGCACGAAGTCGA
>CAIQIY010000147.1 GCA_903871975.1 uncultured Chloroflexota bacterium
GAGCGCGCCCTGCCCGCTGCGGCCGGCACGCCCCGAGCGCTGGGCGTAGTTTGCCGCATTCGGTGGCGCGTTGCGCATATGCACGACCGCCAGGCCGCCGATGTCGACGCCGAGCTCCATGGTCGGCGAGCAGAAGAGCGCGCTGAGCGACTCGCTGCGAATCCTCGCGATGTCGGGCTCGCGTTTCGCGCCGTCGAGCCACCAATCACACCTGAAGCGCTCCTCGCGGTCGAGTCGGTCGTCCTTGTTGAGTTGCCCGGTATGATCCTCGGCCCGCAGCCGTTTGGCTTGGCTGAACGGGCGGCGGTACATCGCGGCGAAGAAGGCATTCGGCACGGTTGGCGTGTCGCGGAAGCGTTGCTGCCGGATGGCATCGCCCGTGACGCGCGTGCCGTCGCCGAGGCGCCAGATGATCCGATCGAGCTTCAGGCGATAGGTCGGTACGTCGGCGCCGTCTGCCCCCTTGGCCGACAGGCGATGCAGGTAGTCGGCAGCCCTGAGCCGCTCCATCAGCGTGCGGATGACGTCGCGGTAGCGATCGCCCTGTACGGCATCCTGCTCGAGCCCCGCCGCCTTCACGAACTGCTTGATGTATTTGCCGAGCGCACTGGTGGGCCCCATGCTCGCCGAAGGCAGCGGTACGTGGGCGGCCAGCCGTTCGAGGCGCACGACGCGCGGCATGGGGAGCTCCTCATCGTCGTCGAGCGTCCACGGCGCGCGCAAGCGTTCCCGAAACTCCCGCTCAGCCGTGCGCATCGTTGCCGGCTCGAGGAGGTTGATGCTGTGCAGGGCGTACTCGAAACGGAAGCAATCGAGGACGGCTGCGAGCAAGCTGCGGCGCTGGGCGTGATCCAACGCACGCACCACCGGCGTCGTCGCCCAGAACGAATCGGCCTGCACAACCTGATCGAGATCCGCATAGTCGATGACCAGCAACCCACAGTGCTCGAGATTCGGCAACACGATGCGCCAACTGCGCCGCAGATCGGCGAGCGCACGATACAGCACATAGCGCTGGAAGCATGCCTCGTATTGGTGTCGGATATGTGGCAGCTCGGGTTCGGCACCGAGCGTCGTGAAGTCGCTGAATGACAGACCGAGCGCCTGAACGACGGCCTCGCCGAGTTGTGCATACGTCAGCTGCTGGCCGGGCGCCTGCTGCAGTGCCTGCACGATCCCCGAGCGTAGCTGCACGACCGACACGAAATCATTGAAGTGACCAGCCTGAAGCGCTGCGTCCTGGCGATTGTCGGTGAAGCTGAGCAGCTTCTGGTCGGCGAGCGGGTACCCCGCTTCGCGCAGCCGGGCGAGCATGGCGAAGGCAGTGATCGTGGTCGATGTGCTGCGCCCCTCGCTGCCGAGCTTCGCGAGCTTGGTGCTCTCACGGGTATGCGTGTCGAAGAACGTGCCGCTCGTGGGATCGAAGAGCAACGGTGCACGCATGAACCATCCGGTGTACGTCAGCGGCGCGCCGTCGGAGCAGGCACCCGACGCATCGAAGGAGATCCGCTTCGGCAGGAAATCAGCATATCTGGGCAGCACCTTGCGCCCGCTCTTGTTCGACCTGAACCAGGCATCGGGCAGTGCATCGAGATCCGTGTCGGGATCCCAGGCATCGCCCACGAGCAGATAGCCATCGGTCGCCGCCTCTTCCTCCTCGGAGTTGTCCATGAATTCGCGGGGGAGCAGACGCGATCCCTGGCGCGTCACACAGATGAAGGCGTGCCC
>CAIQIY010000148.1 GCA_903871975.1 uncultured Chloroflexota bacterium
CGCTCTCGGCGACGGTGATCTGCACGTGATCGACGTACCGTCGATTCCACAATGGCTCGAAGATGCCATTGGCGAACCGAAACACCAGGATGTTCTGGACCGTCTCCTTGCCCAGGTAGTGATCGATGCGATAGATCTGCGCTTCGTCGAAGACATCGTGAATGGCGATGTCCAGCGCACGGGCACTGGCCAGATCATGACCGAACGGCTTCTCGACGATGATGCGCGTCCAGCCGCCATGCGGTGAGCGGTTGAGCCCGGCAGCACCGAGCTGGCGCACAATCTCGACATAGGATTCGGGCGGCGTGGCGAGATAAAACAAGCGATTGCCACCCGTCCCGCGCTGGGCATCGAGATCATCGAGGCGCTGCGACAATGCGCGATACCCAGCTGGGTCATCGAATGGCGCACGGATGTAGCTGCATCCCTCGGCAAAATCGTCCCAGATCGATGATTGAATCTCGCTGCGCGAGTAGCGCTCGGCCCCCTCGTGCAACGTCTGCCGAAAGTACGCATCGCTCCAGTCGCGTCGTGCAAACCCAACGACGCTGAACCCCGGCGGCAGCAGACGCTCGCGCTGCAAATTGTAGAGCGCAGGCACCAGCTTGCGGTGAGTCAGATCGCCGGTCGCTCCAAAGATGACTACCGTCGCCGGCGCCGGTGTACGCTGCATGCGCAGCCCGGCCCGCAGGGGATTGACCGTCGTCGATTGCTCCATGATATGCGATACCTCGGTCGTCAGGGTGATGGCAACGGCGTCGTCGTCGGTGTCGCAGTGCCAGCGCGACTGCCGAATGGACGCGGTCGATCAGGGAGTGACCCACGAATGACCTCACCACCATTGACGATATACAAGATCGGCCTGACGCTGCTCTCATCGACGTACAGATCGATCATCTGATCAAGGACAATGGTATCCGTCGGTTGTGCGCGAATCTGCTGAATGAACGAACCAGTCTCTTTATCGAGCTGAATGATGCGCGATGTGCCACTTTCGAGCAAAAAGATCGATCCAGCCGGCGAACTTGACACATAGAATCGCGATGCACTGATGATTGGTGGATCAACCGGTGGAATCTCGAATGCGCGATCGAAGACCCGTTCACCAGTCGGTAGCATCGCAAAGATCAGCACGCGCCCATCGGGCTGCAGCAAGTAGATCTTGCCGTCTACTGCCAGATCAACGACACTCTCGAGGTCGCGACCACCATCATTCTGGATCCAGGGCAGCGGGAAGTTGCCGTATTCGCCGCTCAGGTAGCGCAGGACATTATCGCGAGTCGCGCCCCACACATACAGATTGCCCTGGTAGTTGGCGATCCGGAAGCGATCCGAGACGCGGCCCCACTCTTCGCTGCCGGCGAGGATGCTATAGCTCCAACGTTCACGATTGCGGAAGTAGAACGTGAACGGCCCATTATCACCCGACTGGGCCACGGCGACGATGTTGTCGAAGCGCCAATCCATGCCACGCACATTCCCGACCGGCACCGGCCCGACGATGTCTTCGGGGCGCAGGATGGGCCGTGCCTCGCGGCCCCCTTCCTTTGAGGCGCTGTACAACACGCCCCCGTTGCGGTCGAGGACATACACCGAGCCGAACGCGACGGTATCGGTGATATCGCTCGGCGGTGGCGGAACGACGACGCTGTCGAACAGGCCACCGGGCAGCGGATGGGTGGTGACGGATTCGAGATCATCGAAGTACGTCAGCTTCTGGATGGCTGCCTGTGCGCGCACGAACTCGCGGTTGAGCTCCTCGAATCGGCGCTGGCTCTCGACCGTCGCGGTGATCCGGCCAGTGGCACGCACCGCATCGAGTGCATTCTCGGCAGTCTGCAGCAATTCGCGTGCTGCAGACTCGTTGGGGGCATCACGCAGTGCTGCCATCGCCTGTTCCGCCGACACCAGGATGTTGTCGGTATTGCGGATCTCGGTCTCGCGCGAGATGTTGGTGCCATACAGGATCAAGACGGCGACGACGGCGACGATCAGCAGCAAGAGCTGCCAGGGAAAGGGGGCCGACTGACGCCGATAGCTGAGGCCCTGCGGCCGCGCGACGCTGGTCACGGCATTCGCCGCCCGCCGGTCGTTGCGCCGCCGCCGCCGCAGCCGGTCGGTCAGGCCATCGCCGACACGCTCGAAGATCGACTGCCGCGGCAGATTCGTCCCGAGTGGGCCCTCGCCAATTCCATTGCGCGCGCCGCCGCGTTGCATCATCGGCGCGACATCGGCCACATCGCGAACCTCGCTGCGGCGCTCGGGCATGCCGTCGTAGAGGTCCTCGCCGAGCAGTGACGACGGCGGAACGCGTGCCGCGAGCCGCTCGGGGATGGTGGGCCCGAGATCAAGTGGCTGTGGCGAGGGCGGGCGCGACCGGAAATCCTGTGGATCCTCGGGCATCTGCTGCAGCCGCTGCTGCTCGGCTTCCTCGCGCGCGCGGCGTGTCTCGGCGCGGCGGGCACTGGCCTGGGCGACCGGGCTGCGGACGACGTCGAGGGCCCGGTTGAACGCCTGGGAGACTTGGTGCGATAGTCGGCGGAAGCCGACCGTGAGCCGGGTGCCGACGCTGTTGGTGGCGGTGTCGGGATCGTCGGTCGCCGATGCGACGGGCAGATGCATCGACAATGTCAGGACGTGGGCGTCGAGCAGATCGTATTCGCGGCAGCGCGTCCGGAGCACGTTGGCCAGGGATGCAGCATCGTGGTGTCGCAGCAGCCGTAGTACTTCGGGCCGGTCGAGCGTGGCAGCCAGGTTGCTGCTGCAGCAGAATGCCGCATCGCCCGGCAACATGCGCGAGCGAAAGAACTCGGGCTCGACTGTCAGGCTGGCACCCAATGCGCCGAGCTTGACCTGGCTGAGCTGGGGTACCGAGCCCCACGTGCCGCTGGCCGGGATGGCGCGCAATGTGCCACCCGCCAGCACGTACGAGTGCGCGGGGGCGATCTGCGCGATGTACATGTCGTGCTCTTTCAGCACGATGCAGGTCAGCCCGATCAATGCGCGGCGCTCGGCCGGTGCGTGGAAGTTCTGTTCGTACAGTACCCGGTTGGACGAGATGATCGCCTTGCGCAGCGATGCCGTCACGCTGAACGAACTGTCCTCGTAGAAGTGCCGCCGAATGGTTCGCATGATCAGCTGACAGGCCTCGTGACCGCGGAGCGCGTTCTCGAGCACTTCGGCGACGATGTAGAGCTGCCCCTTGCGCGATTCGGGGGAGAAGAGTGTGGCGGGCGGCGCGACCATCACGAGATCGCTCTCGCTGCGGGCCACACCGCTGATGATCCCGAAATGCCCCGCGCGCGTCTCGTACCTTGGCATGGACGAAGCCTCGTTCGTAGCCGTTATGCGGTCATTATACCACCGACCGGCCTGATGATCATGGAGCTCGCCACGCCGTGGCGCGACACCCCCGTTCCTGTGATGGGGCAGCGGGTCGAGTGCGTAGGTGCATCGCGATGCCGTTCGGTTCAGCGCTGCGTCGCGCGCGATCGACGCAGGCCTGTGCCGTCGACGGGGCGAGCGTCGCGCGCCATCACGTCAGCGCCCATGGCTGCGGGCGCCGTTCGCCTGCGGTGGCCTGCGCGGCGGATACGTCTGCGCCAACCGGCCTGCGTGGTATACTCGGGGGGACGACAACACGGAGGGCCGAAGTGGATCCAGGGAATCTCGAAGACCCGAGCGCCGAGCTCGAGCGCCTCGCCGATGAGCAACTTGACGCCAACGATGCCGAGGGTGCCGATTCCGGCGGCAGTGCGGCGCGTGCCCGACGGTGTGCCCGTGTGCTCGCGCTCTATGCCGCCGGCGCTGTGGATTCGCGTGCCGATGCGTATCACGCAGCGTGTGTGTTGCTCTACAGTACCGAGGCAGCACACATTGACCTCGCCGCGACACTGGCACGTGGCGCAGCACGCCGCGGCGAGGATCGTGCCTGGCCGATCATCGCCGCGGCTGTCGATCGTGCACACCTGGCCCGTGGCCAGCGGCAACGGTTCGGCACGCAGTTCGTGCGCCAGGGGAAGCGCTGGGTCGTGGCACCGGTCGATCCCGCAGTGAGCGATGCGCTCCGCGCGTTCTATGCCGTGCCACCACTGTGGGTCCTGCACCAGAGTGCCGCCCAGTTGCAACGCGACGACGAGCGCGCCTGAGTGCATCCCGGCTCCGCCACCAGCATGAGGGAGAGCGATGGACTTCACCGCCAATTACGACATGTTCCTCGGCGACGAGCACGAACTCCTGCGCCGTACCGTCCGCGAGTACGCCGAACGCGAGGTGGCGCCCCACATTCGCGAATGGGATCGCAGCGGCGCGCACGCCGACGGTGCCGAGACGCGCGGCCACATCCGGCCGGTGTTGCGCCGCATGGCCGACATGGGCCTGCTGGGCATCTGTTTCCCGACCAGCCTCGGCGGTGCCGGGATGGACTACCTGGCGCTGGCGGTGGTCTGCGAAGAACTCGAGCGCGTCGATAGTTTTCTGCGCGTGATCATGAGTGTACACACCGGGCTCAACTCGATGACGCTGTTCCAGTGGGGCACCGAGGAGCAACAGCGGCGCTTTCTGGTGCCACAGGCGACCGGTGAGCGCATCGCCGCCTATGGCCTGACCGAGCCCGACAGCGGCACCGATGCCGGTGCACTGCGCATGACGGCACGGCGCGATGGCACCGACTACATCCTCAACGGCGAGAAGATCTGGATCAGCCTGGCCGACGTCGCGGATACGTTTCTGGTCTTCGCCCGCACCGATCCCGACGCCGGCAATCGTGGCATTTCCTGCTTCATCGTCGACCGCGACATGCCTGGGTTCTCGAGCGCACCGCTGCACGGCAAGCTGGGCGTCCGTGCCGGCAATACCGGTGCCATCGTGCTGCAGGATGTCCGCGTCTCGGCAGATCGGCGGCTCGGCGCCGAGGGCGAGGGGTTCAAGATCGCGATGTCGGCGATCGACAGCGGTCGCTTCACGGTGGCCGCCGGTGCGACTGGCCTGTTGCAGGCGGCGCTCGAGGCCAGCGTGCGCTATTCGCTGCAACGCCATACCTTCGGTGTGCCGATCGCCGAGCACCAGCTGGTCAAACGCATGATCAGCCACATGGTTCGCAAACTCGACACCAGCCGGTTGCTGGTGTATCGCGCAGGTTGGATGAAGAACCAGGGGCGCCGCAATACGCGCGAGACGACGCTGGCCAAGTGGCATGCGACGGTCAGTTCGTTCGAGGCCGCCGATGACGCCATCCAGATCCATGGGGCGTATGGCTACAGCGACGAGTACCCGGTCGAGCGCTATCTGCGCAATGCGCGCGGCGCCATCATCTACGAGGGAACCCGCGAGCTGCAGGAGCTGTTGCAGGCGGATTTTGCGCTGGACGTGCGCGGTAATCCGCCGTTGCGCTGCGAGCTGCCGGCCTACGACGAGGTGCGCTGGAATGCGTGACGGCGCTGGCTGGCCGGTGCTCGTCGTCCGTGATGCCGCCTGGCGCCGCAGCGGGTGATCGTGTCGGCTGGTGTGCTGCAAGAGCTGCCATGGAGCTCGCTCGCGATCGTGCTGATCACCGGCCACAGGCCGATCCGCTGTCGCCAGCCGAGCTCCAGCGTGGCCCGAACAGGCCTATCCGGGAGTCTGCGACGCGTGCGGCGTTCGAGTGTAGGCCGATGCCTTCCCCCATCGTGCTCGCATGGCACGCACTGCCCGGGCGCGTGTGGGAAGGCGCGGCGATGGTACGGCGCTCGGGGGCCGGCTGGCAGGCGGTGCATTCGTCGGTGTGATGTGGTGGCGTGGCACGCCCTGAAGATCCGGGAGGCATGCTGTGCAGGCGAGCGCTGAGGAACGTGCCCTGCTGTGTCAGATCATTCCGCTCACATTGCAGCATGTGGTTCGTGAGTATCCGCACGGTGCATTCTGCCATTGGCACAGCGCTGCCGACGCGCCGCCCGATCGGCCGGCGCGGCGCCATCCGGCGTTCCATGGCTGCTACGACTGGCATTCGGCGGTGCACGCGCACTGGCAGCTGGTGCGTGCCGTGCGTCGCTGGCCCGACGCGCCGTTTGCCGGTGCAGCCATCGCACAGCTCGATGCGCACCTGGCGCCGGCACCGCTGCGCGCCGAGCTCGAGTTCGCGCTGACACGCCCGGCGTTCGAACTCCCCTATGGCATGGCCTGGGTGCTGCAGCTCGCCGCCGAAGTGCGCAGCGAGCCGGTCGAACCCTTCAGCCGCTGGGCTGCAGCCCTGGCGCCACTCGAACGCCATGCCGCCACGCGCATCGCTGCGCTGCTCATCCGACTCCCCCGGCCGGTACGGAGTGGTGTGCATCCCCAGACGGCCTTCGCCATGGGGCTGGCGTGGGACTGGGCGCGCACCGTGGGCGACACGGCGATGCTGGAGTTGATCGCCCACCATGCGCGCCGGTTCTTTCTCGCCGATCAGGCGGCGCCGCTGGCCTACGAGCCATCTGCCGGTGATTTCCTGTCGCCGACGCTCGCCGAAGCCGATCTGCTGCGGCGTGTGCTGAGCCGCACGAGTTTCAGCGAATGGCTGTGGGCATTCCTCGGCGATGCCCAGTGCGAAGGGCTGATCGAGGCGCTCGCGCCGGTGCGTGTGGCCGATCCGGCCGACGGCCATCTGGCGCACTTCGCGGGGCTGAATCTGAGCCGCGCCTGGATGCTCGAGGCGATCGCTGCCGCCCTGCCCGAAGATGATCCGCGCGTCGCAGGATTACGGCACATCGCCGCCGAACACCGCCGCGTCGGCCTGCCCGAGGCGCTCCACGCCGATTACATGGTATCGCACTGGGCGCCGACATTCGCGCTGTACCTGGTCTCGCAGCGTGGCCTGCAACCCGGCTGAACGACGAGAGGAGCATTGCGATGACGATGACCGACCTGACGCACCCGGCACAGCACCGCGCGCTCGATACCATGGTCGATGCCGTCGCCGCACGTTGCGCGGCACGGGTCGTGGAGCACGACCCGACCGGGGCGTTCGTGCATGAGAATTACCACGATCTGCATCAATCGGGCTACCTGCGGCTGGTCATTCCGCGCGAGTATGGTGGCGATGGCGCCGATGTCGCCACGATGGTGCGGGCGCAGGAGCGGCTCGGTCGCGGCGATGGCGCGACAGCGATGGCAGTGGCGATGCTGGTGCAACTGATCGGGCGATTGGCCGAAGACCGCCCCTGGCCCGAGCCGGTATTTGCCGCGGTGTGCCGCGAACTGGCACAGTCCGGTGGGCTGATCAACACGGTCGTCACCGAGGCAGACCTCGGCAGCGTCTCGCGCGGTGGCGTGCCGGCGACGCGCGCCGAGCCGGTGGCGGGTGGCTGGCGCATCAGTGGGCATAAGCTCTTCGCCAGCGGCGGCCCGGCGCTGCGCTTTCTGGTGACGGGCGTCACGCTGCCGGCTGATGCCGCGGCACCCAATGGGTGGACCGCCAATGCGATCGTGCGCGCCGATGCGCCCGGGTTGCGCTTCGCCGATACCTGGCGCGATAGCCTGGCGGTGCGCACCAGCGGCAACGACGACGTGATCTTCGATGGTGTCTTCGTGCCCGACGACTGGGTCGTGGATCGGCGGGCGATCGGCGCAGCGGCCGGGCGTGCTGCGCCGAATGCCTGGGGGCTGACGGTGGCCGCCGGGTACCTCGGCGTCGGCCAGGCGGCTGTCGATGGCGCGTGTCGCTATGCCCACGAGCGTGTGCCGACCTCGCTCGGCCAACCGATCGCGACTCTGCCGCACATCCAGCAGCTGATCGGCGAGATGGCCGCGCAGATCGTCGCGGCCCGCAGCCTGCTGTACGATGTCGCGGCCCGCTGGGCGCAGTCGCCAGCCGAACGGCCACACCTGGGACCGCACATCGCCGCGGCCAAATATATCGCGACCAATGCGGCATGCCGCGCCAGCGAGCTCGCGCTGCGCGTCGCCGGCGGGTTCGGCCTGACGCGTGCGCTGCCGCTCGAGCGCTACTTCCGCGATGCGCGCGCCGGGTTGTACCATCCGCCGCAGGACGATCTGGCACTGGGGATCATCGGCCGTGGTGCGCTCGCCGGTGCATTCGCCGATGACTGAAGCCATGCTGTCGTACGGCTGGTTCCCTGCCGTGGACGCCGAACGAACCGGCGCTGCCATCGATCGATGACGGCGGCAGCGCACCGCCGGGAAGGCCCATCATGCACCTATCACGCTCGACTCCCTCGACGCTGCACCTGGCGTTGGTGCTGGGGACGCTCACGGCATTCGGGCCGCTCTCGATCGACCTGTATCTGCCGGGGCTCCCGGGCATCGCCCGTGATCTGCGGGCCAGCGATGCCCTGATCCAGAGCACGCTGGCGACGTTCGTCGCCGGCATGGCGCTGGGCCAGCTGGTGCATGGCCCGCTGTCGGATCGCTTCGGCCGCCGCCTGCCATTGCTGATCGGCAGCATCATCTACACGCTGGCGTCGGCTGCCTGTGCGCTGGCTCCCGATGCGACCACGCTGGTGGTGCTGCGCTTCGTCCAGGCGCTCGGCGGCAGCGCCGGCGTGGTCGTCTCGCGCTCAGTGGTGCGCGATCTGTTCAATGCCCGCGAGTCGGCGCGCATGTTCTCCATCCTGATGCTGGTGTCAGGCCTCGCACCGATCACCGCGCCGCTGATCGGCGGTCAGATCCTGCAGGTGGCCGATTGGCGCGCACTCTTCTGGGTGCTGACCGGCTTCGGTGTCGTGACGATTGCGCTGGTGCTGGGCATGCTGCCCGAGACGCTGCCGGGCGCGCGACGAATCGCGCGCGCACCAGTGGACGTGCTCCTCGGCTATGGTGACATTGCCCGCGACCGGCAGTTTGTCGGCATGGCGCTCACGGGCGCCGGCGCATTTGCTGCGATGTTCGCCTACATCAGCGCGTCGCCGTTCGTCTTCATCGAGCTCTACGGCGTGTCGCCACAACACTATGGCTGGATCTTTGGCGGCAACGCACTGGGCTTGGTGATTGCGTCGCAGCTCAATCGGCATCTGTTGCGCCGGCACCGGCCCGAAGCCATCCTGCGGGTTGGCCTCGGCCTGAGCACGATCGCTGCGCTCGCGTTTCTGGGTGTGATGTGGCTGCGCCCGGGCGAACTGGCCCTGCTGCTGCCGCCACTCTTCTTCGTCGTCGCGATGGTTGGCATCGCCGGGCCGAACACCACCGCGATCGCGCTCGGCGCCTACGCGACCCGGTCAGGCAGCGCGTCGGCGTTGCTCGGGACGCTGCAGTTCATCGTTGGTGCTGTCGCGGCCGCGCTGGTGGGCGTGCTCGCCGATGGCACCGGCCGGCCGATGGCGCTGGTGATGGCGGGTGCAGCAGCCTTCGCGTTCTGCTGCTTCGTGATCGCCGTGCGCCAGCCGCCCGCTGCTGCTGCGTGATGGTTGCCGACGCCTGGTGGCGGCATGTGCTGCCCGCCGTCGGCCATGCCGCCGTGTCGGCAGATTGCAACGATTCAGCCCTCGCTCACACGACGATGCGGTGTGACGACGTACAGGCCGCCGGTGCCCGGATGGACCTGGAACCCAAATTGCTGGTACAGCTGCATCGCCTGCTCGGTGGCGAACAATCCGACGAAGACCGGTGGGCTGGTCTGCTGCTCGATCTGCTCGAGCAACCGGTCGACGATGCGATGCGCCAGGCCGCGGTGTTGGTGCGCGGGATGGACGATGACATCCTGGACATAACAGTACAACGCCGCATCGCCGACCACGCGGCCCATCGCGACGGTCACGCCATCGTACTGGGCGACCGCGCCGAACGGGCTGTTCTGCAGGGCACGCGGCACTGCTGGCCAGTTGATCAGCGCCTCCCAACACACGGCGTGACACAGCACCCGATACTCAGCGTCTGTGGGTAGCCGATCAATGAGGTGATACTCGTCCATGGCACACCTGTCGTGTGGTGAGCGCCGACGTTCGGCGCACCGCAGCACGCGTCAAGTATACAACGCCTGATGATGGCGGTTGCCATGCCACCGACATACCCCGCCGATGCTGGTGGCCGGAGCCCGCGTGCGTGGGCAGGGATGGCGTGTGCCACACGGAATCAACGCACGGGCTTCCCGGAGACGAGCGCCACGCTGATCAGGCGCACGCCGAGCC
>CAIQIY010000149.1 GCA_903871975.1 uncultured Chloroflexota bacterium
CCTCGACGTGGGCGCCGAGCTGAGCATGCACGGCGGTGAAGTCGCTGTACAGATCCAGCATGCCCGGGTAGGTATGGCCGAGAAACCCGATGCGCGCATGGGCCACGCTGCGCGCCACCGCCGCCGCTCGCACCCAGTCGCCGATCGCACGCCAAGCGGCCGGGTCGTCGAACAGCTGGCCCGAGACGACCTGGAATGCGATGCGGGCACGGGCGAAGGCGTTGCTGATCTCGGGGACACAGCACGCGCAGCAGTTGGCCAACCACTCGGCGGTGTCGACGGTTGCGTAGTCGAGCCGGGCGCACGGCTGCAGATTGAGCACCAGCACCGGCCGCCGCGCCCGCTGCACCGTCGGCAGCACTTGCGACGACGTGGCATAGGTGGCGACGTAGCAGACCACCAGATCGACCTGTTCGCGGGCGAAGCGGTCGCCGGCGGCGCCGGCGGCGAACGGCGTGTCGACCAGGCCGGCGCTGCAGACGTCGGCACCGAGCGAGGCGAGCTGCTGCTCGACGTGGCCGAGATAACCGACGAGGCGCTCGTGCAGGCCGGGGAATTGCGGCCAGTAGGCAGCCAGGCCGATGCCGAAGACGCCGATGCGTGGTACGTGCTGAGCGGGCATGGCTGCTCCTGTGCTGGCCGCGTCACGGGCTGTCCGGCGATGGATCAGGGCGCGTCATTGGCGCGCTCGAAGTCGGCGCGCTGTTGCCGCACGTACTGCCACACCCGTTCGGCATCATCTTCCGGATAGATCAGCTCGGCACGCGCCGCGACCTCGCGCGCCAGGACATCGAACGTCGCCATCACCGTCTCGAGTGCCTGCCAGGTTGCGGCAGCATCGACGGGCACGTAGCTGGCACACACGGTGCGCCAGAGCGTATCGGGCAGCCAGCGCCCCAAGTCGCGGCCGTGCTTGCCACCCGAGCGCCGGTTGCCTTCCGTCAGCACCAACCACCAGTCGCACATGAGCAACAGCTGGTCGCGCACGACCGCCAGGTGTGTCTGCGCGTAGATCGGCTGATCGCGCCACAACCCCTTGACGACGTACGGCACCACCCACCAGAACTCATTGCAGCACGCCTGGAAGGCCACCGCGCTGGGCGGCTGGGCATACGGCGTCACCGGCGGCGCAGGCGGGATCAGCCGCGACGGATCATACAGGATCTGCTCGTACGGCTCGCGTGGCAGTTCGCTGAACGCATCGCTCGTCACCAGCGTCAGGTCGATGCGATGACCATCGCGGAACAGCATCAGCCAGGTGAACTGCTCGGGATCATCGTCGAGCGGCTCGTCCATCGCGTCGGGCAGCTGCATGATCAGGCGTTCGCCGAAGCAATCGACCCAGTCGGTGTCGGCGAGAAACGGCTCCAGCGAGTCGACGACATAGACCACGTCCCAGTCCTGGAACGCGTCCGGCACGGCCCGGGGATCGGCGCGCGATCCATTGAGGATGGCGGCACGCACGCGCGGATCGGCGGCGGCGACCGAGCACAGCAGAGCACGCAGCGCGTCGTCGCTGCGGCGCGCGGCGGCGCTCACAGTGCCCGCCCGAAGTAGACGCTGAACGGATCCTCGCGGTAGGGGCCGAACGGGCCGGTGCGCGTGAATCCGGCGCGCTCGTACAACGCGATGGCATCGTGCTGCCAGATGCCCGTCTCGAGGCGCAGATACGCCAAGCGCGCTGCCCGCGCCTGGGTCGCGAGTTCGGCGAGCAGCGCCTGTGCGACGCCGCGGCGGCGGAATGTCGGCCGTACGTACATCCGTTTGACCTCACCATAGCCTGCGGCGTGCGCCAGGCCGGCACACCCGGCGGCAGCGCCATCGCACCATGCCACAAAGAACGCCACGCGCTCGGCCACCAGCCGCGCCACGCTGTAGCCGTGGCGGCTGGCGGGCGGCTGGCGCGGATCATCGAGCGCCTGATTGAGCTCGGCGATGAGTGCCATCGCCACCGGGTCGTCGGGTGCAGTCGGGCGGATTTCACACGTCATGGGCCCTCCGATGCTGGCGGCTTGCCGTGGCACGATCCTAGCACAGCGGCGTCGCCGGGGCAAGTGGCTGGTTCACGGAGCCGCGTCGCCGCCCGCCGCACCGCTCGCAGCGATCTGCTGGCGGATGATCTCGCGCAGCATGCGGCGTATGCCGGTGATCACCGCGGGCTGGATCGGCAGATAGCGGCGCCGCGTGACGAAGCGCCACAGCTTCAGGCTCATGCGCGCCGCCGCCTGGGCGGCGGCCAGCTGACGACGCGCACGGTGAAACGAGCAGATCTCGTACCACAGGCCGGCCCGCTGAATGACATGCTCGACCAGCAGGTTGCGCTGCACAGTGAGCGTGCGGCGGCTCTCGTCGAACCACGCCAGCGCCGCAGCGTCGTCGCCGAGGGCGGCAGCACAGGTGCCACACTGGCGCAATGCCAGCGCGACGGCGGCCGCGAGGCCGGGCCGCGGCTGGTCGTACGCCAGCGAGCGCCAGGCCGCGACGCTCTGCTGGTAGCTGTGGCGTGCCGGCGCGAACGCCTGCGCCGCATGCTGCACCTCGGCCAGGACGAACCAGGCACGCCCGAGTTCGGCGCGGCTGCCGGGGCGATGGCGCGCCAGGTCATCGTGCTGACACCACGCCAGCGCCTCGTGGGCGGCATCGAGGGCCGCATCGGGCTCGTGCTGCCGCGCCGTGCGGGCCAGCAGGTACAGCAGGTTCAGCAGATCCTCGCCGCCACCCGCGCCGACATGGGCGCGCAGCGCCGTGCGCGCCTGCGCGAGCACCGCCGCCGGGCTTGCGGCGGGATCGGCTGCCAGCGTGCTCGTCAGCGCAGCCTCGGCGGTCGCCACCAGCGTGCGCCGATCGATTGGCCGCCCACGCCGGCGCACGACTTCGCACATCGCCGACAGACGCTCGGTTGCACAGGCCAATGCCGCCGCCGCGTCGCCACGCTCAGTGGCGAGGCGCGCCGCCCGCCGCAATGCCTGCGCCAGCGCGAACCAGTCGGCCGGGGTGTCGTCGGCATGCGCCAGCTGGCGCAGCCCCGCGAGCGCTTCGTCCAGCAGTGCACCTGCCGCCGCGGCATCGCCGC
>CAIQIY010000150.1 GCA_903871975.1 uncultured Chloroflexota bacterium
GACGACGAGCGGTCGCGGCTGCACGACACTGTCGGCGACCTGTACCAATATATCAACGCGTTGTCGACGCCGCGTCGCAACGCCACATTCGCCGATCTCCACTCGTTGCATTCGGTCTGAGAGGCGTGGATGACCAAGCAGCACGACCCAACCCTCGACGATGCGTTGCTCGATGATGACCTGGCGCTCGATCACCGGCCGTCGACCGACGGCACCGATGATGAGGACGGGTCGGCGATCCGCACCCTCGATGATCTGATCGCGGCAGGGCGTCGCCGTGGCTACGTCACCGCCGGCGACATCCAGCGGCTGGTCGTCAATGCCGAACACGAGATTGACCGGCTGGAGCACATTCAGCAAGCTCTCGCGCGCGAGGGAATACTCACCCGTGACGAGCTGGTCGGGCCCGGCGACGCCGAGCTCGCCGTTGTGAGCGAACCAGAGCCGATCGGCGACACACACGACGGGGTCAACCTCAACGACACGGTGCGCATGTATCTGCGTGAGATCGGCCGTGTTCCGTTGCTGACCGCAGCCCAGGAGATTGATCTGGCTCGACAGATCGAGGTGGGTCATTATCTGGTCAGCTGCCGCACGCATCTCGACATCGAATGGTCGCTGCAGCACGTGCCGGCGATTGGCACCGAGCTCCTGGCACGACTGCGGCAGCGCTGGCCGATTGTGGTGGAGGTGATTGCGGCCTTGCGCAACGTCGCCGCGCGACAGGATCCGGGCCGGACGGTTGTGGCGATTGCCCGCGAGATCACGACCCTGCAGCTGCGTCTGAGCGTCGAGCAGCGCCAGGCATACGAACAACTTCGCGGCGGGATCGCGCAGCGCCATCAGCTCACCATCGATGGCCTCGACCAGATCGTCGCGCAATTGCTCGTCACTGTCGAGGTCTTGCCTGCGATTCTCCAGCGGTGGACGATCGCCGACGACGACTGGCCCGCCGATGCTGATGCGGCGCTGGTGTTTCTCAGTCAACGCGAGAGTATCTGGCGCGACTGGAACCGTGCCATCGATGCCGGGCGGCTGGCACGCGAGTACCTCACCGAGGCGAACTTGCGATTGGTCGTGTCGGTGGCAAAGCGGTATGTTGGGCGTGGGTTGGCATTGCTTGATCTCATTCAGGAGGGGAATGTCGGCCTGATCCGGGCGGTCGAGAAATTCGACTACCGTCGTGGGTTCAAGTTCTCGACCTACGCGACGTGGTGGATTCGCCAGGCAATCACACGCGCCATCGCCGATCAGGCGCGTACCATTCGCATTCCGGTCCATATGGTCGAGATGATCAACCGCATGATGCGCGAGAGTCGGCGTTTGCTGCAGGAGCTTGGCCGCGAGCCAACCGATGATGAACTCGCTGGTGCATTGGGCTTGTCGGTCGACAAGATTCGTACGATCAGAAAGACATCACTGGAGCCGGTATCCCTGGAGACACCGGTTGGCCAGGAAGAAGACAGCCAGCTCGGTGACTTCATCGAAGATTCCAAGGTCATCACTCCATCGGATGCCGCCAGCAACCAATTGCTGCGGGAGCATGTCGATCAGGTGCTCAATCAGCTGACTGAGCGTGAACGCCGCGTACTACAGCTCCGATTTGGCCTTGAGGACGGCCATAGCCGCACGCTCGAAGAGGTCGGCCGGGAGTTTGGCGTCACGCGTGAACGTATCCGACAGATCGAAGTCAAGGCATTGCGCAAGTTGCGCCATCCACGTCTGGGGAAGAAGCTGCGCGACTATTTGCTGGAGTGATCTGGTGCACGATTTTGAAGACCTTGATCATTACGCAATCCTCGGCGTCGATCGGCTTGCAACCCATGACGAGATACGGCGCGCATTCCGTCGTGAGATTGCGCGCTACCATCCTGATCGTTTCCTGAATGCGGCGCCGTCGGAGCGCGAGTATGCGGTGCGGCGTAGCCAGCGCATCATGGAAGCATATACGCAGCTCAGCGACGCGGTGCCACCGGGGCAGCGCAACCGCACTGCGGTGCCGATGCGCGATTTTGCGCCGACCGGGCGCAGCACGATGTCGCGTACGCCTCCACCTCAGTCGACGAGCGATCGCTTGGCGGCCCTCTATGACCGTGCACGGGCCCATATCGACGCCGGCCGGACTGAGCAGGCAATCACCGAATTGCGTCGCATCCAACGGCTGAATCCGTTTTATCGCGATAGCGCGATGTTGCTCGCGAGCCTGGAGGCAGCACGGCCACGCATCACTACCACGGTAGTCCATCAACGTCCGCGGCGCACGTTGCTCGTCGTCGTCGTCGCGGTTTCATTGGTCACGCTGGCGGGGATCGGCGCTGGGTTGCTGGTGCGCGGTCAGTTCGTCGCTACCGCCGCGCCGACGACCACCGCCGCGCCGACGACCACCGCCGCGCCGACGACCACCGCCGCGCCGACGACCACCGCCGCGCCGACGACCACCGCCGCGCCGACGACCACCGCCGCGCCGACGACC
>CAIQIY010000151.1 GCA_903871975.1 uncultured Chloroflexota bacterium
CACCCGGCGTTGCTTGCTGCCGACGCTGGCGATCAGCGCGATGCGGCCGCGCTCACGCCCGCCGTCGGGTTGATGGGTCCATTCGAACACCAATGGCTCGAAGCCGAGTTCGAGCATCAGGCTGCGCAGGCGCTCGGGCGGCCACGAGTCGTAGAAGAATGACACATCGAACATCGTGTCGTGAAATGGTGCCTGTGCCGAACCACCCGAGGTCAGCATGATCCGGCCGTGCGGCAGCAGCCACTCGGCACAGCGGCGCAACAGCGGCTCGTGGAGTGCACGTTCGAGGTGGAACAGCGCATCCCAGCAGATGATCCCGGCGACGGGGCGATCGATGGCGACGGCCTCGATCGGTGCCAGGATCCACTGCGCATCGGGCAGGCGCGCCTGGGCGATCGCCAGCATGCCGGCCGACTGGTCGACGCCGATGTACTCGTAGCCGCGCTCGATGACGTAATCCGCCAGCGGTCGCCCGGTGCCACATCCCAGATCGAGGATGGTTGAGCCGGCCGGTGCGGCGGCCAGCATGGTGTCGAGATAGCGGCGCTCATCGCCGGCGAAGATGCGCCGGCTGGCATCCCAGCGCGCGGCGATGGCATCGTAGGCTGCGCGGTTCATGATCGCTCCGTCTGCATGCGCTCGCCCGCAGTGTACCACGGTCGGGCTCTTCGATGAGGAAGAAAGGTCGTCGCGATGATGTGGCTTCGTCGGGTACTGCTCGGGTTGCTCGCTGTGCTGGTGCTCGTGCTGGCGTCGGGGGCCGGTGGTCTGGCCTATCTGCGCAGCTCATTGCCGGTCACCAGCGGCGAGCGCGTGGTCGTGGGGCTGGCGGCGCCGCTGACGATCAGCCGCGACGCCGATGGCGTGCCGCACATCGTGGCCCAATCCGAGGCCGATGCGATCTTTGGCCTGGGGTATGTGCACGCGCAGGACCGATTGTGGCAGATGGAGTTTCAGCGCCGCATCGGCTATGGCCGGCTCTCGGAGGCGCTCGGCCCCAGCACCATCGAGACGGATCGGTTCCTGCGGACGCTGGGGGTGTGGCGGGCAGCCGAGCGTGCGCTGACGACGCTGGACGCAGCGAGCCTGGCGGCGCTCGAGGCCTATGCCGCCGGGGTGAATGCGTTTCTCGCCAGCGATCCGGTGCTGCCGGTCGAGTTCATCGCGCTGGGGCTGCGCCCCGAGCCGTGGCGGCCGGTGGATTCGCTGGTGTGGGCCAAGATGATGGCCTGGGACCTCGGTGGCAACTGGACCGACGAGCTGCTGCGGGCGGCGCTGGTGGCGCGGGTCGGCGCAGTGCGCGCCGATGAGTTGCTCCCGGGCGATCTGCCCGGGTCGCCGACGATCATGCCGGCGGGTGCAGTGCTGCCGACCACCGCCGCCGCAGGGCCGACGCTGGATCCGGCCGCGGCCGATGCCCTGCTGGCGCTCAGCCAGCGCGTCCGCGCCAGCACCGGCCTGGGCGGGCGCATGGTTGGCTCGAACAACTGGGTGGTCGCCGGGTCGCGCAGCGCGAGCGGCGCACCGCTGCTGGCCGATGATCCGCACCTCGGCGCCCGCATGCCCTCGATCTGGTACCTGGCCAGCATGCGCGGCGGTGCGATCGACTCGATCGGCGCGACGCTGCCCGGCTTGCCGGCGGTCGTGATTGGGCGCAATCAGCACATCGCCTGGGGCGTGACCAATACCGGCCCTGATGTGCAGGATCTGTTCATCGAACGCGTCGATGCTGCGACCCAGACTGTCGAGTATCGCGGCGTGCGCGAGCCGCTCACGCTCATCGATGAGGTCATCGCGGTGCGCGGTGCCGAGCCTGTCAGCCACACGGTGCGCTTGACGCGCCACGGGCCGCTGCTCAGCGATGTCACCGACGCCGGCGATCTGACGGTGGCACTGCGCTGGACTGCGCTGGACCCGGTCGACACGACGCTGCGCGCCTATCTCGAGCTCAACCGCGCGCACGACTGGGCGGCGTTCGTGGCGGCGATGCGCCACTACCATGCACCGATGCAAAACTTCGTGTTCGCCGATCGCGCGGGCACCATCGGCTACCTGGCGCCGGGAGCCGTCCCGCTGCGCCGCGCCGGTGATGGCCGGCTGCCGGTGCCGGGCTGGGACGATTCGCACGAATGGGTCGGGTATATTCCGTTCGAGCAGCTGCCACGGCTGTTCAATCCGCCGCAGGGCTACATTGCGACTGCGAACAATCGCGTCGCGGGCGCCGACTACCCGCATCTCCTGGGTACGAGTTGGGCGGCGCCGTTCCGCGCGGCGCGCATCGTCGAGCTGATCGAGGCGACGCCGCAGCATACGCCGCAGACGATGGCCGCCATCCAGGCCGATGTCACGTCGGTGCTGGCGCGCGAGCTGGTGCCGGTGATGCGCCGGATCCCCGCGACCACTGAGCCACGGCGCCGCGCGCTCGAGCTGCTGGCGGGCTGGGACGGCGCGATGCGTGGCGAGAGTGCGGCGGCGGCGGTGTTCCAGGCCTACTACCAGGCAACGCTCGATGCGGTGTTTGCCGACGAGCTGGGGGATCTGTACGCCGACGGCTATGCCGACGAGCGCAACGCCCAGGCGATGGCGCTGCACCGGGTGCTGCTCGGCGGTGGCGATTACTGGTGCGACGACATCACCACGCGCGATGTCGACGAGGATTGCCCGATGATCCTGGCGCGCGCGCTCGATGCCGGCCTGGCGACGATGACGACGCTGCAGGGCAGCGATGATCCGGCGGCATGGCGGTGGGATCGCGTGCACCATGCGGTGTTTGCCCACACGCCATTCAGCCGCGTCGATGCGCTGCGCGCCACCTTCGAACGCCGTGTGCCGAACGGCGGCGACGGATTCACCGTCAACGTGGCGCCCATCCGCGTCACCGAGCTCTACAATCAGTACAATGTGCCATCCTATCGTCAGATCGTCGATCTGGGGCAGCCCGAATCGTCGCTCTACATGCACACCACCGGCCAATCGGGCAATGTCTTCAGCGCACACTTCACCGATCTGCTGACGCGCTGGCAACAAGTCGCGTATCTGCCGATGCGCAGCATGGCCGACGAGGGCGCAGTACTGACGCTCCGCCCGTGATCAGCGGCGCCGGCTCATGGCGCCACATCGGCATTGCCATCGCGGAGCCGCCGGGCCGTCGCCTGCCAGTCGATCGTCGGCATGGCAGCGTCGAGCTCGGCGGCAATCTCCGCTGCCACCTGCGTGGCCGGGCCATCGCGCTCCAGGCGCTCGCCCCAGCGCAACCCGGCAGTGTAGGCGTCGCCGCCGTGGAGCCCGGCCGCCATCGCCGCACGATCCACCGCCTCCTGAAACCGCTCCGGCAACGGCACGCTGCGCCGTCCGTCGCCGTCGTGCGCGCGCACCTGCAATGGGATGTCGTGCCAGAACAGAATCTGATACCGCGCCATGGAACCCTCCTCGCTCGCTGTCGGCCTGCCTGCATTCTAGCCCGAAGCCGAGGCGCGCTCGGCTGCCCGCCCCGGAGCTGCGGGACGGAGGGCCTCGGGCATCGGTCTGCGACTCTTCGTGCCGGAAGGAGGCGCGATCACGTGTGGGCCGCCGGAGTCGCACTACCCATGCCAAGCATCCGCGCGGGTAGGTTGGCTGCGGCGCAGCACCGGCCATCAGTGCCGCGTCGGTCGCACGCTCACGACAAGCCGATGATCTGGCCGGCGGCATCGAGGCCGATATCCTCGGCCGCCGGGCGGCGCGGCAGGCCGGGCATCGTCATGATCTCGCCGCACAGCGCCACCACGAAGCCCGCGCCAGCCGAGAGGCGCAGTTCGCGCACCGGCAGCCGATGGCCAGTCGGTGCGCCGAGCGCGCTCGCATCGGCCGAGAACGAGTACTGCGTCTTGGCGACACAGATCGGCAGGTGTCGGTAGCCAGCCGCCTCGATGGCGCGGGCCGCGCGTGCCACGCCTGCCTCGAGTGCCAGATCGGCGGCGCCATACAGCGTCTGCGCCACGTGGCGCAGCTTCTCGAGCAGCGGCAGCTCGTCGGGATACAACGGCCGCACCGGGCTGACAGGTTGGGCGTCGAGGGCCGCGAGCACGTCCTGGGCGAGTGCCGTCGCGCCGGCGCCGCCATCGGCCCAGTGGCTGCACAGGTGTGCCGGCACGCCGAGCTCGTCGGCACACAGCGCCAGCAACCGTGCCGATTCGGCGGGCGTGTCCGAGCCAAAGCGATTGATCGCCACGATCGGTGCCAGGCCGAAGCGCCGCAGGTTCGTCACGTGGCGCGCCAGGTTCGCGAAGCCGCGCTCGAGCGCCGCGATGTCCTCGTGGTCGAGCGCAGCCCGCGCCACGCCGCCATGCATCTTGAGGGCGCGGATCGTCGCCACGATCACCGCCGCATGGGGGTTGAGGCCGGATTGCCGCGCCTTGATGTCGATGAACTTCTCGGCACCCAGATCGGCGCCGAAGCCCGCCTCGGTGACGACAACGTCGGCCAGGCGCAATGCAGCATCGGTCGCCACGACCGAGTTGCACCCGTGGGCGATGTTGGCGAATGGCCCGCCATGTACCAGCGCCGGCGTCCCCTCGAGCGTCTGGACCAGATTGGGCATGAACGCGTCGCGCAACAGTGCGCACATCGCACCGACGGCGCCGAGCTCGGCGGCGCGCACCAGCCGCCGGTCATGCGTCTCGGCCACCACCATCCGCCCGAGGCGTGCGGCGAGGTCGTCGAGATCGCGCGCGAGGCAGAAGATCGCCATGACTTCGCTGGCGACGGTGATGTCGAACTGCTCCTGGCGCGGGTGGCCGTTGGCGCTGCCGCCGAGCCCGACGACCACGTCGCGCAGCGCGCGGTCGTTCATATCGATGACACGCCGCACACGCACGCGGCGAGCGTCGATGCCGAGGGCGTTGCCCCAGTGCAGATGATTGTCG
>CAIQIY010000152.1 GCA_903871975.1 uncultured Chloroflexota bacterium
CGCCTGGACGCGACTGGCCGTCAAGGGAGGCTCGCGAGAGCATGCATGTACGTCGCCCGCGGCGTGGCGCGCGAGTGAGCCGCCGGCTCATGGCGATCCCCGATCGGCGGATGAAGCTCCGCCGCCGCGGCGCAGTGCCCGCCGCACCTGGAGCCAGTGCCCCAAGGCGCGCCGGACATCGTTGATACCCAGCGGGCGGCGGCTATACCGGGCGATGATGAATGATTCGGTGAGTGCGCTGAGGGATGGTCGGGCCGACGGCTGTGCATCACCGATCGTAGCCGCATACTCCGTCGGCGTCTGGGCGGGCCGCCGCAGCATGCCTCGTTCGCCAGCGTATCCCAGCGCCGCCAGATAGAGGCCGCGAATTCGCTCGCGTGGCAATCCCGCTGACTGACGCCGCGGTCGGTGCAGCGCAGCCGCGTCATTGGTGGTCGGAGGCATCAGACGCTCGGCACTCAGCGCCAGCCAGCGGGTCGTCGTGCCCCATCCGCCACGAAGCCAGCGGTACAGTACCCGGAGCCAGTCGCGCAGGTGGAGCCGTGCCAGCAAGGCTGGATGCCGTTGTGCGACGGTGCGCACCGCATGGGCGAGCAGGAGAGCGACACACGCCCAGAAGATCAGCGCGGGCCACAGTTGCGGCGTATAGATTGCATCATCGAGTGGTGGTGGTGGCGGTGGTGGTTGTTCGGCCATGACCGGCGCAGCGCCACCCGGCGCAAGCAATGCGAGCAGCCATGCCGGGATCGATACGAGCATGCTGACGATCCAGAGCAGAACATACCCGATCATCGCGAGGACATACCCGACCCAGCCGAGCGCGATGCGCAGGGCGTCGAGAATGCCGCCGCCGTAGGAGCGCGGCAGCATTCCAGCCACGACGACGCTGCCGAGCGTCAGCCACAGGCTGCTCCATGTCCAGCGCGCCGCGACGTCGTCAGCGATTCGTGCGCCATCCTGCCGCCATCGAGTCTGCAGGGCCAGCAAGCGCGCCTGGCTGTAGACCAGCACGCCCGCCACCACATAGGCCACCGCAGCGAAGCCCAGCGTCGCAGCAGGATCTGCTCCTGGCATGGTGCCGGCTGGCCGCAGCCGCGCCGCTGTCAGGGACAGCAGCACCAGCAGGCCGCCGTACGCCACGCGCCGGCCAAGTGCGCCAACGGCCGCATCGCGTTCGGTCGCGCGCACTGCGGCAAATGCGCGGTGCCCATCGTCGCGCAGCGCTTCGATTTCCCCCGGGCGTGGCAGCACGGCAGCAATGTCGCGCAGCGTGAGGTGGGCCCATATCGCGACTGCCACGGCAAATCCGTATTGGCCGATGAACAGACCGTCGAGCATGCTCGCCGGATCGCTGATCCAGCTGCCGAGCCGCTGATCACGCTCGGCGCCTGTTGTGCCCCACAAACTGCTGGCCCGCACCACGATCGCCAGGATGAACAACTCGGGAACCAGATAGCGCAGCACCTCGCCACGATCAAGCCGCTCGCCGCGGGCGATACCATGCACGACCGCAGCCTCGAGCGCGACAAGTGCGCCGATCACGATGAGCGGTGCGCTGCGCCATCCGGGAACCAATCCGTCGATCGCTGTGACGAGCACAGCGATCAGGGCGATGATCATCGCGAGTACCAGGCTCGTCGTTCGCCACACGAGTGATCCCATGCAGTACTCCATGGTCGACACGGCGACACGGCAAACCCTGAGTTATGGCGCTGGGGCCTGGAGCCCGTCGTTCACTTGGCTGAACACCGTCGTCAGCCGATCGCCGAGCAATGTCAGCACGCCAATGACCACGATCGCGATGAGCACCAGGATGAGTGCGTATTCGACCAGACCCTGACCTTCCTTGCGTGTGAAGAGGCTCCACATATCCATTCACCATGATGCGCTGCGAACAGCCGATCACCAACGAATGCAGTATAGCATGGGACACCATGACGCGACCTGGTACGCGAGGTGGGTCGTGGGCATGCCTCACGACTGGTAGGATCCAGTACTGACGGCGAGATGGTGCCCGCGCCGCGGCGCGGCGCCCATCCCGGAGCGTGCAGGCTGGCACCCCCGGCGTGGCTCTCATCTGGCGGGGCGCGAGCCAGCGATGGGTTTGCACGATCGCGAGCGCCTCGAGCCCGGGTGTCGGGCGGTGTTGCATCGCCCGGTGCATGCGGGGTATACTGCTGCATGCGATCGCCAGCGATCGCGACGGCACACGAGGAGAGCATGCACTACAGCCTCGACCGATTCGAAGCCCACATCCGCGACGGATTGCTCGCCGCAGACATCCCCGAGAGTCTCATCGAGATCGTCGCGCCCAAACCGAGCATCCCGGCCGATCTGGCATTTCCCACATTCCGTGCTGCACGGGCGCTCGGCGTCGCACCGCCAGTGTTGGCACAGCGCCTGGCCGATCGGTTCGTCATCGGTGAAGGATCACTCATCGGGGCTGTTCACGCTGCCGGACCATTCCTCAACTTCAGTCTCGACCACACCCGATTGACCGCCGCAGTTCTGGCAGAGATCGCGCAGCTCGGCGACACCTACGGTCACGACGACGCCGGTGCCGGCGAAGTGATCGTAGTGGACTATTCGGCACCCAACATCGCCAAGCGCATGCATGTTGGCCACATTCGCTCGACGATCATCGGCCAGAGCGTCGTGAACATTCTGCGCGCCTACGGTTGCCACGTGATTGGTGACAACCATCTGGGCGACTGGGGCA
>CAIQIY010000153.1 GCA_903871975.1 uncultured Chloroflexota bacterium
CGGCACGCCGGTCGAGCAGGACCACCGCCGGATCTGGCAGCACTTCGCCGAGGGCTACGCGCTGTTCCGCGGCACGCCGACCGGGCTGTGGCTCGATGCCGAGCTGCATGACGTCTTCGGCGTGACCGAGCGGCTCGATGGTGCATCGGCGCAGCGGATCTACGACCAGATCGCCAGCCGGCTGGCCGAGCCGGCGTTCAGCCCGCGGGCGCTGTTCGAACGATTCCGCATCGAGACGCTGTGTACCACCGATGCGGCGCACGACGCCCTGCCGCACCACCAGGCACTCCAGGCGCGCGGCGAGCGACGCGTCCGCCCGACGTTTCGGCCCGATGCGGTGCTGCAGTTGCATGCACCCGACTGGCGCGGCCACATTGAGCGCCTGGCGGCCGTGAGCGGCGTCGCCATCGGTGACCACGCCAGCTTCGTGCGTGCCCTCGAAACGCAACGCGCCCGGTTCAAGGCGCTCGGCGCCACGGCGACCGATCATGCCGCGCTCACGCCGTACACCGCGCGCCTCGGTGCCGTCGAGCTCGAGGCCTGCTTCGGCCGTGCGCTCGCGGGCCACGCCGACGCATCCGACACCGCGGCATTCATCGGCCACATGCTGCTCGAATTCGCCCGCATGAGCGCCGAGGACGGCCTGGTGATGCAGTTGCATGTCGGTAGCTGGCGCAATCATCACGAGGCGCTGTTCGCGCGCTTCGGCGCCGACAAGGGCGCCGACATCCCGGTCGCCACCGAATGGACGCGCAACCTGCGGCCGTTGCTCAACGCCTACGGCGCCGATCCGCGCTTCCGCCTGATCCTGTTCACCCTCGACGAGGCGACCTACAGCCGCGAACTGGCGCCGCTGGCCGGGCACTACCCGGCTGTCCTGCTCGGCCCGCCGTGGTGGTTTCACGACAGCGTCAACGGCATGCGGCGCTACCTGGAGCGCGTCGTCGAGACCGCCGGGCTGATGAACACCGCCGGCTTCAATGACGACACCCGCGCGTTTCCATCGATTCCGGCGCGCCACGACGTGTGGCGGCGCGTCGCCTGCGACTGGCTCGCCGGCATGGTGGCCGAACACCTGATCGATGAAGACGCAGCCGCGGCGATGGCAGCGGCATGCGCCGTCGGGCTGGCACGCCGCGCCTATCGACTCGATGCCTGACATGAGAGGAGCGCATCATGGTGAGTGGAGCCGGTGACCATGGCGGCGTCCTCGACGACGACGCCATCGCGGCGATCCTGCGCGACGGCCTGGCCCGCGGCGATCTCGCCGGGCAGCGCGTGCTGCTGATCGTGCCAGACGGCACGCGTACCGCACCGATGTCGCGGATGTTCGCCCTGATCCATGCGGCGTTGCGCGAGCTGGGCGCTCGCTGCGACGTGCTGATCGCGCTCGGCACGCATCAACCGATGGACGCCGGGCAGATCGCACGACTGCTCGGCGACGGTGATCCGCATTGGCAATCGCGCTACCCCGACGTCTCGGTCGAGAACCACGCCTGGTGGGATCCCGCCAGCTTCAGCACGCTCGGGCACATTCCCGCCGCCGAGCTCGCTGTGCTCAGCGCGGGCATGCTGGCACAGGACGTGCCCGTCCGCATCAACCGGCGCGTCCACGACTACCAGCGCATCCTGATCTGCGGCCCGGTCTTCCCCCACGAAGTCGTCGGCTTCTCCGGCGGCAACAAGTACCTGTTCCCCGGGATCAGCGGCCGCGAGGTGATCGATGTGTCGCACTGGCTCGGTGCGCTGATCACCAGCTACGCCCTGATCGGCACGCCGGGGATCACGCCGGTTCGTGCGCTGATCGACCGCGCCGCCGCGCTGGTGCCGACGCCGCGACAGTGCATCGCGCTGGTCGTCCAACCTGGCTCGACCGCGCTGTGCGGCGTGTTTGTCGGCACCCCCGAAGCTGCCTGGGCGGCCGCGTCGGAGCTCTCGGCGCGCACGCACGTGCGCACGGTCGCCGCGCCGTTCCGGCGGGTGATCGCGGTGATGCCACCGATGTACCAGGACATCTGGACGGCCGCCAAGGGCATGTACAAGCTCGAGCCGATCGTCGCCGACGGCGGCGAGCTGGTGATCTACGCGCCGCACATCACCACCTTCAGCGTGACACACGGCGCGGCGCTGGAGGCGATCGGCGGATACCACGTGCGCGACTATTTCGTCAAGCAGTGGGCGCGCTTCCGCGAACACCCGTGGGGCGTGATGGCCCACAGCACGCACCTGCGCGGCATCGGCAGCTACGACCCCGACACCGGCGAGCGACCACGCATCCAGGTGACGCTGGCGACCGGCATCGACGCAGCGCGCTGCGCGGCGCATCACGTCGGCCATGCCGATCCGGCATCGATCGATCCGGCAGCGTTGCGGGGCCGCGAGGCCGAGAGTGTTCTGGTCGTGCCGAACGCCGGCGAGACGTTGTACCGCCTGGCCACACCGACACCCCGAGGGAGCGAATGATGACGCAACCACTCAGCGCACTGACGGTCCTGGGCATCCGCTACCGCGGCACCACGCCGGCGCCCGACGACGAGCGCGCGCTCGATCGATACGCGGCGGCACAGGTCTACGACGCCGCCGGCGTGCCCATCAGCCATCACGAACCAGTCGCCGCGCTGCCCGACGGTCTGAGCCCAACCGAGCGGCTCGGTGCGTTTGGCGGCATCATCGCGGCCCACGCTTCCGACGCCCGCCGCGCCGGCCACGGCATTGTGCTGGTCGGCGGCGACTGCAGCCACATCACCGGCATCATCGGTGGGCTACAGCGCGCCGAGGGCGCGGCGTGTCGCATCGGCCTGGTCTGGTTCGACGCCCACGGCGACTACAACACGCCGCGGACGACGCGCTCGGGCATGCTGGGCGGCATGCCGGTCGCCGTCGCCGCCGGGCTGGCATACCCCGAGTGGCGCGAAGGCTCGGCGATCAGCGCGCCGTTGCCCACCGAGCGCATCCTGCTCGTCGACGTGCGCAACCTCGATCCCGACGAAGAGCGGCTCATCCGGGCGACCGAGACCAGCATCGTCCCGATCGATGGCCCGGCCTTCGATGCCGGGCTCGCGGCGCTGTGCACCCGCTGCGACCTGCTCTACCTGCACATCGATTCCGACATCCTCGACGCACGGTTCGTACCCAACCACGGCACCGTCGAGCCCGATGGCCCCGATCTGGAGCGCGTATGCCGATCGATCGGGCAGGTGATGGCCACCGGGCGCGTCGCCGCCTTCGCCGTCGTCTCGGTGTATGGCAGCGGCCCCGGCAGCGCGACATCGGTCGCCTCGGGGATGGCGCTCATCCGCGCCGGGCTCGCGGCGTGGCACGCCGGCGGCCGCGCCTGAGGCGCGCGGGCTAGGGATTCTCGGCGCGATGGAACACCTCGGCGGCGTCGAGGCCGAACGGCTGGCCGGCCGTCGCCGCCCACTGGGTCATGCGCGGCCGCAGTTCGTCCATCCGTGCGCCAACCTGGCTGACGTGCGCCGCCA
>CAIQIY010000154.1 GCA_903871975.1 uncultured Chloroflexota bacterium
CGGCACGCCGGCGGCGACGAGCGCGTCGTGGAGTGGTGCAACCGCCTGCCCCTGCCACGCGGCTGCGCGGATGATCGCCGGGCCGACGAGGTCACCGTGCGCATGGCCGGCACCGATCGCCGGATGTGCCTCGAGCGCATACGCCAGGTAATGCTCGGAGCCCTCCTCGGGGCGGCTGTGGCCGAGCAGGTTGCACAGCTGCACTTCGAGCGCCAGCAGCCGCAGCACATCGAGCAGCCCGGCGGGCTCACCACGGCCGGCAGCGGGGGCGACGACCAGGCTGGCCGCGAGGATCTCGCCGGCGAGCGCGGCAGCCCACGGCAGAAAGGCCTGTTCCGGCGGATTCTCGCCACGCGCCTCGGCGAACTGCCAGTCCCATGTGCCGGTAGCGATCGAGAGCAGATCGCAGATGCCGGCCGCCCGGACACCCGCCGGCGCCGCAGCGATCACGTCCAGGTCTACCAACACGCGCTGTGCCGCACCAGTCGGCAGGTAGGTGATGCAGCCATCGCGGCGCACGCCACTCGCCCAGGTGAGGTGGGCATCGACCGAGAGCGCCGTCGGGATGAGGATGAGTGGCAAGCCATGGTGATGCGCCACATACTTGGCGGCATCGGCCGCCAGGCCACCACCCACGCCGTAGATGACCGCCAGACCGGCGGGGCAGCGCGCTGCCAGTGCAGCAAACGCCGGCTCGCTGGCGTCGGTCGGCGCATCGGTCCACACCGGTGCGAGGCCCAGGCCCGCCCGCGCGGCGGCAGCCCATGCCGGGCCACTCGTCACCACACCAATGTCGCGCGTGTCACGTACGTCGGCCAGCGTGATCGTCTCGATCTCGGGCACTGCCATGCAGATCATCGTTCCTCCGTCGTGGTCATTCCGCCGAACGCCGCTGCCAGGGCGTGCCGTCGAGGACACACACACCAGCATACAGACTGCCGATCACCGCACGCCAGACGATGCTGCCATCGACGCGGTGCAAGACCAGCAACCGCTCTCGCTCCTCGAAGACGATCGACCAGATACCGTGCTCGGTGGTCCGTCGCACGGCCGGACTGAACAGGTAGTCGCCGGCCGACACCGACAGCATGCGTTGTTCGTCATACCGGAACCGGCCATCGGCGCCGAGCACCAGCGTGGCGACCGTCTCGGCATAGGCGCTGTCGTGCGAGTAGTCGCGATCGAACTGCGCTGCCTCGTGGATCCACGCGGTACCGGCGAGCGCGGCGCGCAGCTGGTCGCGCTGCGCGTCGAGCAGGCGCTGCCACGGTGCGTCGGTCACCGCCGTGGCCGGCTCGGCGGGCGGCGGTGCAGCCGCCCGATTGCGCGACCGCATCTGCTGCAACGCCGACCGTACGTCTTCGCGGGGTGTCGCGTGCTCGATGCGACGGCGCAGGGCGCTGTTGGCACGCTCGAGCAGTGGCTGCAGCGCCGCCATCGGCACGTCACTGCCACTCAGGGCGAGCATCAGCTCGACCGCATCATTGGGCGCGACGACCATGCCGGCGAGCTGTCGGCGCAGCGCCGCCGTGGCCTGCGGATGGGCGACCAGTCGCTGTGCGAGCTCGAGTTCGCCGGCAGTGGTCAGGCTGGTCGGCAGCAGCTGCGCCACCACATCGGCGGGCAGAGTCGGGCGTTCGAGCAGCGCCGATCGGACGAAGCTGTGTGGCGATCGCGCCAGGATGCGCAGCTCGGCGTCGGTGGATGTGGCATCGCGCGCAGCACGCAGCGCGTCGGCCGGCGTGGTGTACGGTGTCATGGCACCCCTCGATCATGCGTGACCGTCACTCGCGATCGCCGCGCAGGCTACTGCGCGCCATACGCTCGAGCACCGACACCAGCCAGTGCTCGAGCGTCGCCGCCGATGCGCCCGTCAGCTGTGCCGCAGCAACGCTGCGGCGCACCCAGGTGAGCAGTGCGGCGATACGCCCCAGCGCGACGTCGTCGGCGTCATCGGCCGACTGCCAGACAGTGGCGTACGCCGGCAGCGTCAGATCAGCGTCGGCAGCCGCCGCCTGCACCTGCACTGCACTGTCGCGCATGGCATCGAGCGCCTGCCGCAGCGCGCCATGTGCTTCGTCGGGCAGCAATGCCCCGGCAGCCGGTGCATGCTCAAGCACCGTGAGCGCGTGCTGCAGTGCCGTCGCACGCGCCAGCAGCAGGGTGACCAGATACTCGCGCAGATACGCCGTGAGCGGTGCGTCGGGTGGTGCCAGCCACACCGCATCGGTGGTGCCACTCTCGTCATCGGCGGTGTACCCCACCACCAGCGTCGCACCGTCGCGGTACGATGGCCACTCCAGCACCCGACCATGCATCAACAGGCGATACGCCTGCAGTGCCCCGTCGGCAGCGATGCCGGTGATGCGGAACTGACCGCCACCGGGCGCACTGCACACCAGCCACGCGCCATCACACGCCACCACGCCGGCGCCACCGCTGAACGCCAGCGCCGTCGCGCCGCACGTCACCGACCAGCCACCCTCGCCGGCGTCGCCGCCACACGCAGCACCACGCAGCCGTTCTCCGTCGAGCACGAGCGCCGCGACCCGTCGCGGCCCGAGCCTCAGCGCGATGTCGCCACCGGACGCGCCGCGCAGCGTGCCGTCGAAGGTGACCGGCATGCGGTTGGCGGCGAACACATAGCGCCAGGCGGTGCCGATCCGACACGATACATCGACGGCCTCGTTGCCGCTGGCGATCAGTGCCGGAACGCCGCCACGCTCGACCAGTGCCGCCACCAGCGCCGCGGGATCTGCCGACGGCAGCCGCAGCACCTGCCCGGTCGCCTCGGCTGCCTGCAGCACAGCGCACGGCTGCAGCCGCTCATCGTGGGTGGTTGGCTCGGCGCCGGCCACCACGACATTGTGCGCTGCCGCCAGACGCTGCTGCGTCGCCCGCGCCAGCACCGGCGTCGCCGGCACCAACACCAGCGCATAGCGCGCCAGTTCTGCCGGATCGGCCGCGTCGAGGTCCACGACCGCGAAGTCGACGCCGGCACGCACCAGTTGCTGCGCCAACTGCTGGCTGCGCACCCCGTGATCGGCGCCGGCGAGCAGCGCACGCAACAGCGGATCGTCGGGTTGCCAGGCCGGCCCCGCCTGCGGGTAATCAAATCGGTACTGCCAGGCAGCGAGATGTTCGGGCACATGGCTGTACCCCAGCGCCAGCGTCGGACACTCGGCTGCGGCTGCATAGTCGCCGCCAGCCATGCCCAACAGCAGGAACAGGCCACGCGCATTCCAGAAGCGCGGCCGCACGCTCGCATCCGGCCGGATCGGCGCCTCCATCGCCCACCGTGCAAACGCGCCGACCCGCGGCTCGTCGGGACTGCTCTGTGCCACCATGTAGACACAGCAACCCCGGCTGCCACCGACGAACGGCGCGGCGAAGAAGAAATCCTGCGCGCAACTGATCTCGGGGATGAAGCTGGGGAATGCCGGGCTGAGCTGCGCCATCAGCCGTGGCCGCCAGATGGCGAAATGGACATACTCTTCGAACGAGTAGCGGTACCACTCCCGCCCGACGAACGGCTCACGCACGTCTTCGGGATAGACATTGTGCCCAAGCCAATCGGTCGCACGCGCCATCGCACCGATGTCGACCAGCAGACCGGCCGCTTCCCACGGCATCGCCAGCAGATCATGGAAGATCGGCACCGTCCAGCCAGCCACGCGCAGCGCGTCGGCCACCTGCGCCACACCCCGGGCATACAGCTGATCAGTGAAGGCATTGAGCAGGGCGTACGAATGCACTTCGGCGGCGTTCGTCGGCGGATGCCACGCGCGCGGCGCCGGCACATCGAGGTCATGGTCGGCACACCAGGCGGGCCAGAGCTCATCGATGACATACGGGTTGTAATCGAGGCGAAAACGCGGATCGAGGCCGATATCGGCGGGCAGCATGCCATCGCCGGGGGTCTCGTTCTCGGCCTGGAGCGCGATGATCGGCCCGGCGGGCGCCTGGTAGGGCAGCATCGCCTGCGAGAAGGCCGACAACCAGGCATGGGCTGCGGCGAGGTACGTCGGATGGAGCAGGCACGGCCGCGCGACGCCGCTGTCGGAGTGGCGCCACGGCACGCCGTCCGGGCGCAGCGCCGCGATCTCGGGATGCCGCACCAGCAGATGCGGCGGAATGCCGCCGCCGAGCAGTTCGGCATCACAGAATGGCCCGGGCTTGAGGATCACGCGAAACCCGAGCAGCGCGCAACACTCGACGAAGCCCAGCAGATCGCGACACGGCTCGCTGCGACCATCGAAATCGAAGACCCCCGGCTCCAGTTCGTGCCAGGCCCAGGGTACATAGGTTGCGATCGCATTGGCACCGAGCTGCCGCATCCGCGCCAGCATCGGTTCCCAGTCGACGCGAGCGGCACGAAAGTAGTGATACTCGGCGGCGAACAGCGGCATGTCGGCGGAGAACATCAGCGGCCTCCCATCACGCGTGTCGATGCGCCCATGGTACAATAGGAGCCGGTGTCGCAGCAAGCACGCTGAGGTCTCACGATGAACCGGTTCTGGCAGATCATTGCCATCATCTCGTTGATCTTCCCATTCGCCGCCGTCGGCTACAAGATGGCCATCACCGAATCGCTGGTCGCTGCCGCGGTCTATCTCGTCATCGTCATCGCGCTGACGGTCACCGCCGCACTCGCCTGGCGCGCATCATCGCCGTCCTGAAGGCAACCCGCGCAGCCGACGGGGCAGTGTGGCACGACATTCCGGCCACCGCCCCGCCGGCAGGCACGCCCCCGCTGATGCAGTACCACACAGCGCCACACCAGCGGGCGCATACGTCCGAGCGCGCCCAGCCGGCCGATTTCCGACCAGGCATCGCCGCCGCCGCGATGGCGCCACCACCGCGCCGCCCAGCATCATCGCACGCGCGACCCATCCACTGGTATATAATGGGTACGATACGCCAATCGCGTGCTGAAGGGAGAACTGCCATGAAGCTACTCTTGTTCGTCGTCGAGGGTGGGAGCGCCGATGCCTCGGTGAATGCGCTGGTTGAGCATGGCTTCCGTGTCACGCAGCTGGCATCGACCGGCGGATTCCTGCGCAAGGGCAACACCACGCTGCTCGTCGGCGTCGAGGATGCAGCGGTCGACCGGGCGGCCGAGGTGATGCGGCGCGCAGCGCCGGGGGCGCTGGCGATCACGCTCGATCTGGAGCGCTACGAGCGCGTGTGAACATCCTCTACGTCGCGTGTGGCATTCCGCTGCCAGGGACGCTCGGCGGGTCGACGCACACGCTCGAGGTGGCGCGCGGGCTGGCGGGGCGCGGGCACGTGGTGCACGTCGTGGCGGCGCCGGCACAGCCGCACCTGGCGCCAGTGGCCGTCCCCGGCGTGACCACCCACACGCTGGTTGTGCCCAAGCTGCTTTCGTTTCTGGGCGACCGCCAGATTGATCGCTGGTGTGAGCAGATTGCGCCCGATATCGTGATGGAACGCTACTACAACTTCGCTGGCGGCGGCCTGCGCGCTGCGGCGCGGCGCGGCATTCCGACGGTGCTCGAGGTGAATGCGGCGATCATCGACCCACCGGTGGTGCTCAAGCGGCGCATCGATGATCTGCTCGGCGGGCCACTGCGGCATGCTGCTGTCGCACAGTGCCGCATGGCCGACCGGATCGTCACGCCGCTGGCGAGCACGGTGCCCGACACCATCGCACGCGAGCGCGTCGTCGAGCTGCCGTGGGGCGCAGCAGTCGAGCGCTTCACGCCGGCCAGCGACGATCCGCCACGGCCGGCACACGTGGTGTTCCTCGGATCATTTCGTGGCTGGCATGGTGCCGCCGATCTGGTGCGCGCCTGCGGCCGGCTCTACGATGCCGGCATGCGCTTCACCTGCACCTTGATCGGGGACGGCCCGGAGCGGGCTGCCGTCGAGGCGCTGGCCACCCGCTGGGCCGAGCACATCCGGTTCAGCGGCGCCGTGCCCTACGAACACGTGCCGACGCTGCTCGCCACGGCGACCATCGGCGTCGCGCCGTTCGATACGTCGCGCCATCCGGCGTTGCGTGCGGCCGGCTTCTTCTGGTCGCCGCTGAAGGTCTACGAATACATGGCTGCCGGGCTGCCGGTCGTCACGACCGATCTGCCACCACTGAACCGCATCATCCGCGCCGGCCAGGAGGGTGAGCTGTTCGCCGAGGGGGATGTGGCGGCGCTGGCGCAGGCGATCGAGCGCCTGCTGTGCGATCCAGCCCGCGCCAGGGCGTTGGGGCACGCCGCGCGCGAGCGAGTGGTCGCGCACTATTCGTGGTCCCACCATTGTGCCGAACTGGAACGAATCATGCAGCAGCTGGTGGCACGTGGCTGACGCTACTGCGGCCGTGCGCCACGAGCCAGGACGGGCCCCATGACGGCTGCATTGCGCCTGATCATGCCGAGCGATGCCTTCCCGCCCCGCTGCGGTGGGGCCGGCTGGAGCGCCCATGCGCTGGCGCGCGCGATGCAGACGCGCGGTTGCGACGTCACCGCCATCGTTCCGCGCACCGGTCGCGGCCTCGTACGCGATGTCACGCTGGGCATCGCGACGCTGCGTCCGGGCTA
>CAIQIY010000155.1 GCA_903871975.1 uncultured Chloroflexota bacterium
CACATCGGCGACCGGTGGCACATCGGCGACCGGTGGCACATCGGCGACCGGTGGTGCATCGGCGACCGGTGGTGCATCGGCGACCGGTGGTGCATCGACGACCGGTGGTGCATCGGCGACCGGTGGTGCATCGGTGACCGGCACAAGATTCGTGCGGGTCGACCGTTCGGCTGCCAGCTCATGGCCACAGCCAGCGCAGAACCGTTCGCCGGTCGTCATTTCGGCATTACACACCGGGCAGCGCACCGGCAAGACGGTTGGCTGGTCATGAATCGATGGTGCAACCAGCTGGTGGCCGCACTCCTCACAAAATGCCACATGCATACCGGCATCATAGACCTTGCCACACGAGGGGCATTTCATCGGTTGGCTCCTTCCGTCGCATCGCTGGTTGGACCCTCATCAAGCCGTTGTGTCGTCAGCTTGCGTGTCGCGTAATGAATCGCCTTGCGTTGTTCGGGCGAGCTGGTCGTGCCAGCTGCGACGGCATCGGCTTCGCGTTGCGTCGCCTGTGCCAGATCGACCTCGCCAAGATCGAGCAGGCGCGTCGCCGCGGAGCGCAGCGTCTGCGCGGCGCGGGACGCATCGCCGGCCTCGGCCTCGGCCAGTGCGCGTGTCTGCAGACGAAATGCGGTGACGCGTTCGACCAGGTTCATGACGCGTGCGTCATAGGGTGCGGCGGCATCGGTGCCGATCTCGAGCACCAGATCGCACGTTGCCCGCAGCGTCGCACCGCCGACGGCGAGCGCCTGAACCTCGGCATGTGCCATGCGGTAGATCCCTGTCGGGCGTGGCGCGATGAGCACTTCGAGCACCACGCCAGTCGGTGGCTGTGCCTCGAGCGCGCCGAGCGGCAGCACCAGAGTGCGCTGGTCGTCGAGCACCGCTGGCCAACTCCGGATCGCCGGGGCGGTGCGCCATACCGCGCGCGGCGTGACATCGCGGGCGAAGCGCAGCGTCAGGCGCGCATCATTCGCCACGGTCGCCTGTGCCGTCTCGACCGCGCGCCGGAAGAACGCGCCGATCAGCGTCGGATCGGCGATATAGTCTGATGATCCACCGGTGGTATCGGCGATGGCATCGAGCAGGGTCTCGTTCCATTCCGCCCCCAGGCCGAGCGCCGTGACAGCGACCTGGCGCGCCGCCAGCTCCGCCGCCAGTTCGCGGCACCGCTCCTCGTCGCCCCACGTGCGGCCATCGGTCAGCAGCAGCATGCGCGCGGTGCGCCCCGGGCCCGGTGCGCGGCCAAGCTCGGCCAGCCCGGCGGCCATGCCCGTCGACATGGCAGTACCGCCCTGTTCGGCGATCGCCGCCACACGCTGTGCCAACGCCGCCGGATCGTGCGCCGCCGTCGCCGGCACGAGCACTTCGGCCGTCTCGTCGAACAACACGATCGATACGACATCATCGGCAGTCAGCATGGCGAGCAGCCCGGTCGTCGCCTGTTTCAGCGCCGCGAGTTTCGCGCCTTGCATCGAACCCGAACGATCGAGTACCAGACACACGTTCAGCGGCACTGGCCGGGTCGGCACGGGTGCCGCGATGTCGAGCAGCACGTACGCGACATGCGGCGTATCGATGCGCGGCACCGGAGCCCGGCCCCATGTCGCGCTCAGACGCAACGAATCGGTCATGGTTCAGCTCCCTCATCGGTACTGGCAGCAAATGTGGCGAAGACCACGCTGATGTTGTCGTGCCCCCCGGCGGCGTTGGCCGCAGCGACGAGCGCATCACAGGCGGCCGCCACGTCGGCCTGACCGGCGATCAGCGCCGCCATCGCCGGATCGCGGACCAGTTCCCACAAACCATCGCTCATGAGCACCAGGCCATCGCCGGGGCGCAGCTGTTGCTCGAACACATCCACGGTGATCGCGGCGTGGTCGCCGAGCGAGCGCAACACGGCATTGCGTTGTGGATGCGCATATGCTTCCTCGTCGGTGATCTGGCCGAGTTCGACGAGGCGCTGAACCAGCGAGTGGTCGCGGCTGATGCGCCGCAGCTGTGCATCGCGCCACAAATAGGTCCGACTATCGCCGATGTTGCCGATCACGGCCCGATCACCGGCGACCAGGGCCAGCGTCATGGTGGCGCCCATATCGTTGCCGGCGCCGTCGGCTGCCCGCACGACGTACTGATTGGCTTGCTGGATCGCATCGCGCACGGCCTGCTGCATCACACGCGCATCGTCCTCGCGATCCTCGTCGACGGCGGCGGCGAGATACGCCTGATGCACCGCCGCATAGGCACCACGGATCGCCAGATCGCTGGCGACTTCGCCGGCACTGTGGCCACCCATGCCGTCGGCGACGATGAACAGCCCCCAGGCACGCAGCCGGCCCCGCCGCACGAGGGTCAACTGCGTCGCCAGCAGTGCGTCCTCGTTGAGCTCGCGAACCATGCCACGATGGGAGCGTGCGGCGCTGTGCATCACCAGTGCCGCAGCCGGCATGCGGGCGCGGCGCAGGTCGTCGAAGGCGCGG
>CAIQIY010000156.1 GCA_903871975.1 uncultured Chloroflexota bacterium
GCCGGCAGCGCCTTGCGCGCCAGATCGAGGCGCTCGCCGGTGAGCCAGCCACCGGGCTGCTGCGCCGTCGCGACCGCGAACAGCCGGCGCGATTCGGCCACCAGCCGATGGTCGGGCAGCGCACGTTGGAGCATCTCGTCCAACGCGAGCCAGTCATCCCAGCTGCGCACCTGAGCCTGGAGCTCCGCAGGGTCGGTGGGCAGGCCCGCGCGTGCGAAGACATCGGCGCGATACCATGCCGTGCCGACGCCGATCGCCCACGGCAGGGCAACCTGGCGACCAGCGACACCGGTGGCTTGCCAGGCCCACGACACGAACGACTCGCGCAGCGCAGCGCCGTCGAATGGCGCTGCCGCCAGGTCCGTCAGGCCCGGCTGCTCACGGAGCATCCCCAGCATCGTGCGGTCGGTGATGAAAACGTCGGGCGCACCGGTGCCGGACTGCAGCGCGGTGACGAACTGACGATACGCCTGCTGGTAACCGACGCGCTCGAGGCGAACCCGCACCAGCGGATTGGCGCGCTCGAACTCGGCGACCAGGTCGGCGACCGCATCATCGAGCCAGTTCCAGACGACGACCGTGGTCGGCGTCGCGGGCGTCGGTGTCGGTGGCGTGGCGAATGACGGCACGCCGCAGGCACCGAGCAGGCTGCCGAGGCCGCCGGTGGCAGCGAGACGCAACGCCTGGCGCCGGCTGAACAACGCCATGAGCATGTCCCCCTGTGGTGGGTCCGGATCCTGCCCCATCATAGCATATGGTGCAGCGCAGGGCCCATGGTGTGGCGCCGTGCCCGCGCCAGCTGCGCAGCACGACGCCATCCTGCACAGTGCGAGCGGAGCCACTCCACCATGCGTCATTGGCCACGCTGCACGGCTGCGGGCGCCGGGCACCGGACACGACGTCGGCCACCAGCATGCCGCGAGCACACGACCACGGCGTTTGCCTATCGGCGAGCTCCGCGCACGCTGGGCAATCCGCGTCGCCAGCGCCGTCGGCGAGGCGGCAACCGGCGATGCACACCGGGCTGCGAAACAAACGACGCGATCGATTCCGACACGATTGCAGTCGATCCGAGTGCATGGGCAACAGTCGAGCCACCCGGTGTACACCGCAGGCGGTGCATCACAGGGTGGCCCAGTGGTTTCATGGGGTCGAACGATCACTCCGTCGCCGCCGGTCGGCAGCGACGGAGTGCAGCGATCTCAGCGCGGCCACGCCAGATACGGGAAGTAGAGCGTGTAGCCGAAGCGTGGCGCCACCGTCACTGCCACCGTCGTGGCTGGTGCAGCCGACGGCGCCACCGCCGGCGTACTGCGGACCGGCTTGCCGCTGAGGACTGCCGGTGCCGAGCGTGCCTCGATGCCGCTCCGCGCGCCATCGGTGATCGTCAGCCGATACGTGCTCTCGGCGAAGCCGACCACCTCGATCTGATAGATGCCGAAACCCGTCGCCGTGAAGCTCACCGAGTCCGTCACAGCACCGACCAGGTCGCTCGAACCAACCAGCCGACCGTCCGGCCCCCAGACGTACAGATCGGCATCACCGGTCAGCGAACTGAGCGACACGCTCAGCTGCTCGCCGGGGTTGAGCGTCCGGCGGAACAGCTTCACCTGGCCCTGCAGCACTGTCGCATTGTCTGGCGTGAAGTTCACGGTCGCGCGCGCCGGTCGTTCGGACACATTGCCCTCGACGTCGCTCACCCACACCTGGATGTAGCGCAGGCCGGCGCCGCCTGCCAGCTCGAGCGGATACCGCGGGCTGAACGGGATCCAGCCCGTCTCCTGCGTGACCGACCAGTTGAGTGAACCAGCATCGAAGATACGTTCGACGATGTACATGCCGGCCAGCCCACTGCCACCCACGTTGTCGCTCGCCGTCGTGACCACCGAAGCAGTACCGTCGACGACCTCGGACACGCCGTCGTTGAGGTTGACATCCAGCACCACCGGCGCAATCTGATCGACGGCGGTGACCGGCATGACGGTGATCGCGCGCTGCGCTGTGTTGTTGGTCGTCACCAGCTCGTCGATGGTGCCATCGGGATCCGCGATGGCGACGATCGCA
>CAIQIY010000157.1 GCA_903871975.1 uncultured Chloroflexota bacterium
CCAGGTCCAACAGTTTCATACCATCGTCGTGGGCATCGGTGGCGTCGGCAGCGCGACCGTCTACGAGCTCGCGCGGCGTGGTCGGCGTGTGCTCGGCCTCGAACGCTTCGACATCCCCCACGATATGGGCTCGTCGCACGGCTATACCCGCATCATCCGCCTGGCCTACTACGAGCACCCCTCGTATGTGCTGCTGTTGCGCCGCGCCTACGAACTATGGCGCGATCTCGAGCGGCGCGCCGGCGAGCCGCTGTTGCACATCACCGGCTCGATCGATGCCGGCCCGGCCGACAGCTGGGTGTTTCGTGGTGCGCTGCGCTCGGCGGTCGAACACGATCTGCCGCACGAGGTGCTGACCGGCACCGAGCTGCAACGGCGGTTCCCCGGGTACCGCCTGCCCCACGACACGCTGGCACTGCTGCAACCCGAGGGTGGCTTCCTGACCCCCGAGCGCTGCATCGTCAACTATGTGCTGCAGGCGCAGGCGCTCGGCGCCGAGATCCACGCCCGCGAGCGCGTGATCACCTGGGAGCCCGAGGGCGCCGGGGTGCGGGTGCGCACCGACCGCGACGAGTATCGTGCCGACCACCTGGTGATCACGGCTGGCGGCTGGATCGACGAGCTGGCGGACCCGCTGCGTGGCCTGCTGCAGGCCGAACGTCAGGTGCTGGCGTGGTTGCAACCCGCGCGCCCCGAGCACTTCATGCCGGCGACGTTCCCGGTCTTCAACCTGCTGGTCGACGAAGGCCGCTACTATGGCTTCCCGGCGTTCGCGGTGCCCGGCTTCAAGTTCGGCCGCTATCACCATCTCGAGGAGACTGGCCATCCGGATCGGTTGGATCGCGAGCCGCGCGCGGCCGATGAGCAGCTGCTGCGCGCCTTCGCCGAGCGCTACTTCCCGGATGGTGCCGGGCCGACGATGGCGCTCAAGGCGTGCTTTTTCACCAACACCCCCGATCATCATTTCATCGTCGATTGCCATCCACAATATCCCCAGGTGTCGTTTGCGTCGCCGTGCTCGGGGCATGGCTACAAGTTCGCCAGCGTGCTGGGCGAGATCCTGGCCGATCTCGCTGAACGTGGTTCAACGCGACATGCCATCGACCTGTTTCGTCTGGCACGGTTCGCCGCCGGCCGCACCGCGACGGCGCCGACGATGGCGAGCGCCATGCCGGCGACTGGCGGCACATCGCTGGCCGCCGCCCGTGATCCCGCAGCCGTTCGGCCATTCTGGTCCTAGGGAGGAACGATGAATCGATTTCGTGCGTTGCTGGCCGGCGGTGGGCCGATCGTGGCTGATGGTGGCATGGGCACCATGCTGATGGCCGCCGGGCTGGTGTTCGGTGATCCGCCGGAGGAGTGGAACCTGCGTGAGACGCATGCCGGGCGCGTGCGCGCGATCCATCGCGGCTACTACGCTGCCGGGGCGCAGTTGGTGCTGACGAACAGCTTCGGTGGCTCGCCGTTTCGCCTCAAGCTGCATCGGCTCGACGACCGGGTGTTCGCGGTGAACCGCGCTGCCGCCGAGCTGGCGCGCGCCGAAGCCGGCCCCGACCGCGTGGTGGCTGGCTCGATCGGGCCGAGCGGCGAGCTGTTCGTGCCGCTGGGCGAGCTCGACGATGCGGCGGCGATCGCCGGGTTTCGCGAGCAGGCTGCCGGCCTGGCAGCCGGCGGCGCCGATGTGTTGTGGATCGAGACGATGAGCGACCTGCAGGAAGTGCGCGCTGCCGTGACTGGCGCCCGACAGGCGGCGCCCGAGCTGCCGATCGTGGCGACGATGACCTTCGACACCCGCGGCCATACGATGATGGGGGTCAGCCCGGGCCAAGCGTTGGCGGCGCTCGCCGAACTGGGGCTGGCGGCGGTCGGCGCCAACTGTGGCAACGGCACCGACGAGATCGAGACGGTGATCGACGCGATGCACCGGGCCGATGCCGCCATCCCGCTGATCGCCAAGAGCAACGCCGGCATGCCCGAACTGGTGGACGGCCAGGCGGTCTATCGGGGGACGCCGGCGGTGATGGCCGAGTATGCGCAGCGTGTCCGCGCGCTCGGTGCCACGATCATCGGCGCGTGTTGCGGCAGCACGCCAGACCACATTGCGGCGATCGCGACGGCGCTGCGGCATGCTCCACCGCTCGAGCGCGACCAGGTACGCCAAACCCTGGGTGCTGCGGCGACCCGCGGTGCCGCCACCCGTGGGCGGCGTGCGCGTCGTGATGGGGCCGAATGAGCCCCGCCGTCGGCGCCGAGACGGCGCTGGTGCTGTGTGGTGCGCTGGCGCGCGAGGTGCGCGCGATCTGCGAACGCCATGGCTGGCGCCCGACGCTCGCGGCGATCGACCTGCGGGCGCATCTGCGGCCCGAACGCATTGCGCCGCTGGTCGAGGCGCGCC
>CAIQIY010000158.1 GCA_903871975.1 uncultured Chloroflexota bacterium
CGCGGTCGCGGCGGCGGCGCACTCGGCCGAACTGACGCGCGCCATCTACGGCGACGAGGTGCTCTGGACGCCGTGGCAGCGGCCGGGCTTCGAGCTGGGGCTGACCCTGGCCGAACTCTGTCGCACCCATCCGCAGGCACGGGGCGTGATCCTCGGTGGCCATGGGCTGATCAATTGGGCCGACGACGACCGCGCATGCTACCAGACGACGCTCGAGCTGATCAATCGCGCCGAGCGCTACATCGCGGATCGCGATCGCGGCGCACAGACCTTCGGCGGCCAGCGTTGCCCGGCGCTGCCGCTGGCGGCACGGCGCGCGACCCTGGCGGCGGTCCTGCCATGGCTGCGTGGCCAGGTGAGCGGGCAACGGCGCATGATCGCTACCATTCAGGACGATCCCGCGACGCTGGAGTTCGTCAACAGCCACGATGCACCGCGGCTGGCCGAGCTGGGTACGTCGTGTCCGGATCACTTCCTGCGCACGCGAATCAAGCCACTGTACGTCGCGTGGGAGCCGGTCTCGGGCGATGTCGACGGGCTGCGGCGGTCATTGGCGGCCGGGCTGGCGGGCTATCGCGCTGCCTACGCTGCGTACTATCACCAGCACCGCCGGCCCGACTCGCCTGCGATGCGCGATGCCAATCCCACGGTGGTGCTCATCCCCGGGCTCGGCATGATCGCCTGGGGCAGCAGCAAGAGCGAGTCGCGGGTGACTGCCGAGTTCTATCGCAATGCGATCGCGGTGATGCGCGGCGCCGAGGCGCTCGATCGCTATACGGCGCTGCCACTCCAGGAGGCGTTCGACATCGAGTACTGGCACCTCGAGGAGGCCAAGCTGCAGCGCATGCCTGCCGAGCGCGAGCTCGCACGCCGCGTGGTGGTGGTGCTGGGTGCCGGCAGTGGCATCGGCCGCGAGGTCGCCCGGCGTCTGGCGCGCGAGGGCGCGGCGATCGTGTGCGCCGACCGCGACGTGGCCGCTGCGCGCGAGACGGCCGAGCTGATCGTCGCAGTGCATGGCGTCGGCATCGGCGTCGCCGGCAGCGCGCCGTCGGATTGTGGCCCGGCGCTGGCGCTGGCGGCCGATCTGACTGAGCGGGCGAGCCTGCGGGCGATGCTGACCGATGCGGTGTTGGCGTATGGCGGCATCGATGCGCTGGTCGTCACCGCCGGCATCTTCGTCGCGCCGGACGCGACCGGGCACATTCCCGATGAGCGGTGGGCGACGACGTTCGCGATCAATGTGACGGGTGCCTATCTGGCAGCCGATGAGGCGGCGACGATCTGGCGCGACCAGGGATTGACGGCGAGCCTGGTGCTGACGACGTCGGCGAATGCCGTGGTGGCGAAGCGCGGCAGCGTGGCGTACGATACCAGCAAGGCGGCTGCCAATCACCTGGTGCGCGAGCTGGCCATCGAACTGGCCCCGCTGGTGCGCGTCAATGGCGTCGCGCCGGCCACGGTCGTCAGCGGCAGCGGCATGTTCCCCCGCGAGCGCGTGGCGTCGTCGCTGGCGAAATATGGCATCGCCTACGACGAGGCCGAGGCGACCGAGGTGCTGCGTGACCGGCTGGCGGCGTTCTACGCCGAACGCACCTTGCTCAAGCAACCGATCACCCCGGCCGATCAGGCGGAAGCGGTGTTTCTGCTGCTCTCGGCGCGGTTGCGCCAGACGACCGGGCAGATCATCGCGGTCGACGGCGGGTTGCACGAGGCGTTCCTGCGCTGAGCGCGCGGCAGTGCAACGCACTCACGCGAGCACGTCCGCGAGCACATCGGCCACGTGCCACAGGTCGTCTTCGGCGATCACCAATGGCGGCAACAGCCGCAGCACGTTGGGCCCGGCGGGCAGCGCCAGCACGCCACGCTCCAGCAACGCCACCAGCGCTGGTTGTACACGCTCCTTGAGCTCGATCCCGATCAGCAGGCCGCGCCCACGCACCTCGCGGACCCGCGGCGAGGCGTGCGCGCGCAGGCGTGTCAGCAGCGCCGCACCGAGCCGTGCCGCACGCTCGGGCAGCCGATCGGCGACCAGTGTGCGCAGCGTCGCCCGCGCCGCCGCACACACCACCGGCCCACCGCCGAAGGTCGTTCCATGGCTCGCCGGCGCCATCGCGCCCAGCCGCTCGTGGAGCACGATCGCGCCCATCGGCAGCCCGCCGGCGATCGACTTGGCCAGCAGCAGGATGTCCGGCGTGACGCCGGCGTGGGTCGACGCGAACAGCGTCCCGGTGCGGCCGAATCCGGTCTGCACTTCGTCGACGATCAATACCGCGCCACGACGCCGGCAGCAGTCGGCGGCTGCCGCCAGATAGTCATCGGCCGGCACGCGCACACCACCCTCGCCCTGGATCGGTTCGACGATCACCGCCGCCGTCGTGTCGTCGACCGCTGCCTCCAGCGCGGCGATCCGGTCGTAGGGCACATGCACCACGCCCGGCACCAGCGGCATGAACGGCTCGCGGTACTTCGGCTCGAATGTCGCCGACAGTGCGCCGAACGTGCGCCCATGAAAGCCACGCACTGTCGCCACCACGCCGGAGCGACCGGTGATCGCGCGGGCGAATTTGAGCGCGCCCTCGACGGTCTCGGCACCCGAGTTGCAGAAGAACACGCGGTGCAGGCCGGCCGGCAGGTGTGCTGTCAGTTCGGCCGCATAGGCAGCCCGCTGATCGTTGGTGAAGATCTCTGGGCAACTGATCAGCCGGGCCGCCTGCTCGGCGATGGCGGCAACCACCGCCGGATGGGCGTGACCGAGGTTCGCGGCGCCCTGACCCGCGACGCAGTCGATGTATTCCCGGCCATCAGCGTCCCAGACGCGCGCGCCGGCACCGCGCACCAGCGCCAGCGGGCGCTTCGGATATACCCCGCTGGTGTGCAGCGCCTCGGTGGCGATCAACTCGGCATTGGTGGTCATCACTCCCCCCTTCACTCGATCACCGTGCCATTGCCGGCGAGCGCCGCAGCGAGCGGCGCGTCACGACGCGCGTCCGCCAGGACGACGCGCCGTACGCCACCCGCCAGCGCCTCGCCGGCGCCGAGCAGCTTCTTCTTCATGCGGCCCTGCGCCACCGGCAGCCAGGCGTCGAGTGCATCCCGCGCGATGCGCGGCACGAGGCTGCGTTCATCGGGGAAAGCGTGCAACAACCCGGGCACGTTGGTCAGCAGCACCAGCACGTCGGCCGCCAACGCCACCGCAATCGCTCCCGCCGCCCGATCGCCATCGACGTTCAGCCCCTCGCCGGCATGGCTCAGCGCCAGCGGCGCCACGACCGGCACGTAGCCAGCCGCCAGCAGCGACTGCAACAACGCCGCATTCACCCGCTCGATCGTCCCGGTCCAATCGTCACGCAGGACGCGCGGCTTGCCGCCTTCGACGACACGGATGCTGGCCTTGCGTTGCCCGACCAGCAGCCGGCCATCGAGACCGGTGAGGCCGAGCGCATCGACGCCGGCCGCTTGCAGCGCTTCGACCAGTGTCGTGTTCACCAGCCCGGCCGCCGCCATCATGAAGATGTCGAGCGTCTGGCGATCGGTGTAGCGGCTGGTATGGCCGCTGGGCGATTGGACGAACCGTGGCGGATGGCCGAGACGCTCGCCGAGCTCGTTGGCCTGGTGCGATGTGCCATGGACCAGGATCACCCGCTCGCCTCGTGCGACCAGGGCTGCGACATCGGCGACGAGTGCGGCGTGGTCGATCCCTGCACCGCCACCCAGCTTGACGACCAGCATCGTCGGGCTCCTTTCTGCGACTGATGCCCATGCGCATCGCCCGGTGCGACCGGGGCTGCGGGGCCGATGCCCTTCCCTGCCCTCAACCGATGCGCGCCAGATCCACCAGGATGCCGAGCGCTGCCGCCAGCGCGAGATGTACGATCACCGGAACGCGCCGTGCACGCGCCAGCAGCACACTCGCGGCCACGATCAGCAGCGTCGGCAGCGACCAGCCCGCTGCGTGCAGCATCGTCGCCAGCACCGGGATGAATGCCCCGGCACCGGCCAGCATCATGCCGCGCACGAAGCCCTGCATCGCCGGATGGGCCTCGGCGCGCCGCATCAGCCGATCGATCAGCAGCACCAGCAGCGGCGGCACCAGGATGGCCAGCAGCGCGAGCAGCCCGCCGCGCCAGCTGTCGATCAGAAAGCCGAAGCTGACGACCCACAGCCCACTCGGGCCGGGGCTCACCTGGCCGATCGCCAGCGCCTCGGCGAAATCGCGCTCGTCGGCCACGCCCTCGGCGGTGAGCTCCTGATGGATGAGCGGCAGATTGCCCGTGCCGCCGGTACTGAACAGCGAGGCACGCAGGAACAACCAGAACAGACCCCATGGTTCGCTCATCGCCGCCGCCCCCGCCACGCTCGCCACCACTCGGCCAGGCCCAGCACGCCGCCGCCACCGAGCAGCACTGCCAGCACCGGCACGCGGAATATGCCCACCAGCACGGCGCTGCCGGCCAGCACCAGCAGCGCCAGCGCCAACGCCGCGCCGCCCTGCGCCCGGCTCGCGCCTACTGGCGGGCGTGCCATCTGCCACGTCATCAGCAGCCCCAGCCCGATCGTCGCCGGAATGACTCCTGCCAGCGCCGCGTGCACCAGCGCCGAGTCGCGGATGCTGGCGTACATCAACGTCAGCACGATGGTGATCAGGCCGCTCGGCGCCGCCAGGCCGAGCAGCGCCACACAGGCCCCGCGCAGGCCGCGCACGCGCCAGCCGAGCAGCACCGTCAGGCAGAGCAGATTGATGCCCGGCGCAACCTGGCTGATCGCCCAGTCGCGCGCGAACTCGGCCTCGGAGAGCCAGCGTTGCTCATCGACGGCGCAGCGACGGATGAGCGCCATGGTGGCCGTGCCGCCGCCAAACGACTGCAGCCCCAGCCCGAGCCAGATCGCCGCGAGGCGCCACAGGCCCGGCGCCATCACACCGGGTGCAGGCCGGCAAAGCCCAACCCGCTCCGCTCATCGAGCCCCAGCATCAGATTGAGACACTGCACCGCACTCCCCGCCGCGCCTTTCATCAGGTTGTCGATCGCGCAGATGCTCACCACCCGCCCGCTCGCCTCGTCGAGGGCGAAGCCCACGTCGGCGTAGTTCGTGCCAGCCAGAATCTTGGGCTCGGGCAGCCGGTACGGCCCCTGGCGTTCACGCACGATGCGCACGAATGGCTCATCGCGGTAGCACGCACGATACGCGCGCCACAGCTCCTTCTCGCCCACTGGGTGCGCCAGGAACGCGTGGACCGTCGCCAGTGCACCGCGAACCAGCTCGACGCTCGTGATCGAGAGATGCACCCGCTCGAGGCCGGTCACCTGCATGATCTCGGCGGTATGGCGATGCCCCACCGGGGCATACGAGCGCACGACCCCGCTGCGTTCCGGGTGATGCGAGGCCTCGCTCGCCTGCGCACCCCCCTCGGACGAGCCCACCTTGACCTCGATGACGACATCGCGCTGGTGGTCGATCAGGCCGGCCCGCACCAGCGGCAGCAGTGCCAGGTTGCTGGCGGTGGCGTTGCACCCCACGCCGCTGACATAGGCGGCATCGCGCAATGCCGCCCGGCTCACTTCGGGCAAGCCATACACGAAGCGCCCGAGCCAGTGCGGCGCCGGATGCGGCGCGCCATACCAGCGCTCGTAGCGCGCCGTGTCGTCGAGGCGGAAATCGGCCGAGCAATCGATCACGCGCGGCGCCAAGCCCGCCAGCGCGTCGATCTGCTGTGCTGCCGCGCCATGGGGCAGCGCTACGAACAGCACATCGCACGGCTGCAGCTCCGCCGCCGACCCATACAGCAGCGCCGTGCGGCCGCGCAGGTTCGGGTGGGTGCTCGTCACCGGGCGGCCGGCGAGCCGCTCCGATGTCACCTGCGCTACGGTGACCGCCGGGTGATCGAGCAGCAATCGCAGCAGTTCGCCGCCGACATACCCACTGCCGCCGATGATGCTGACCCGCACGCTCATGCCTGCCCCCGGGCCACCGCCAGCGTGTAGTCGACGATGCGCGCCGGGATGTCCACGCCGGTTGGCGCGATGCTGTTGCGAAACTCCATCGTGTAGTTGACTTCGTTCACCAGCACACGCCCATCGGCCGTCTCGAGCAGATCGATCGCGACCACGCCGCCACCCACCGCATGCGCAGCTGCGACGCAGATGCGCGCCAGCTCGGGCGTCACCACACAGACGCTCGCCTGGCCACCACGCGCGGTATTGGTGATCCAGTGGGCGCTGGTGCGATAGATTGCACCGATGCAGTCGTCGCCGACCACAAACGCACGAATGTCGCGCCCGCCCGGCTTGGCGATGTATTCCTGGATGTAAAAGATCGAGTGATGATACGAACCCAGGACTTCCTTGTGCTCCAGCATCGCTTCGGCGGCCTCACGGTCGTTGACCTTGGCGATCAACCGGCCCCACGAGCCAACCGCCGGCTTGAGCACCACCGGATAGCCGAGCTGCTCGATCGCCCGCAACGCCGCCTCCGGCGAAAATGCCATGCGCGTGCGTGGCGTCGGCACCCCCGCCTTGATCAGCTCCTGCGTCGTCTTGAACTTGTCGCCGCAGACGTCGGCGACGGCGAAGGTATTCACCGTCGGCACGCCTGCATCATTGAGGACCCGCAGCGCATACAGTGCGCGCGCATGATGGATCGACCGCTCCAACACGACATCGAACGCATAGCGCCCGTCGTTCAGATCGAAGATCACTGCGTCGTCGTCGAGCTTGGTGATGGCGATGCCACGCCGCTCGAA
>CAIQIY010000159.1 GCA_903871975.1 uncultured Chloroflexota bacterium
CGCGTGAGGCGTTCGCGCGGGCGATGGCCGATTTCGAGTGATCGCGGCGGCGCGCTTCAGCCATCGCTCTGGGGCGCGCCGCGTCGGCTCTGCAGATAGGCTGCTGCACCGCAGGCTTCGGCGTAGCGCAAGGCTGCCTCGGCCAGTGGGCTGCGTTCGCCGGCGAGCCATGCGCGCACGGCCGGCACCAGCGGTGCGGCGGCTGCAGCCACCGCCGGCTTGAGCCGTGTCCCCGGTCGGCTGACGACCAACACGGCGCCGTAGAGTGCGCTGCGCGCTGCCCGCTGCACGGCGTCGTCGTCGGCGCACGGAGGTTGTCTCAGGTCGGTCATGCTCGTGCCTCGTATGCTATACTGCCGATTGCGCACTCACTCACCGCGAGCCGCGTGCGCCCCAACTGCAGGAGCACCTGATGCCATCGCAGATCATTCCGACGATCGTCGAACGCACGCCGCGTGGCGAGCGCTCGTGGGACCTGTACTCGCGCCTGTTGCAGGAGCGCGTGATCCTGCTCGGCACCCCGATCGACGACGACGTGGCGGCGACGATCGTGGCGCAGCTGCTCTACCTGCAACACGCCGATGCCGAACGTGACATCTGGTTCTACATCAACAGCCCCGGCGGCAGCGTGCGTGATGGTCTCGCCATCTACGATACCATGAAACTGATCACGCCGGCGGTGAATACCGTCTGCATCGGGCGTGCCGGCAGCATGGCGACCATCCTGCTGGCCGGTGGCGAGCGTGGCAAGCGTTTTGCCTTGCCCCATGCCACCATCCACTTCCATCCAGCCGGCGGTGGCGCCGAAGGCTATGCTCCTGATCTCGAGCGGATCGTCGGCGAGCTGCTGCGCATCCAGGAGTTGGGTAACCGGTTGCTGGCTGGTGATACCGGGCGAACGCCTGAGGAGATCAGCCGCGATTTCAGTCGTGATCGCTTCATGACGCCGACCGAGGCCCGTGACTATGGCTTCATCGATGAAATCCTCGATGCTCGCCGTTGACACGTGTGCGGTGTGATTCAGCTGCCATTGAGAGGGAGGAGCGCCGATGGGCTTGCTCGATGGGAAACGTTGCGTGATTCTGGGGTTGCTCAACGATCACTCGATCGCGTGGGGCATCACGCAGGCGTTTCATGCGCATGGTGCAGCGCTGGGCTTCAGCTACGTGAACGAGGCCATTGAGCGGCGCATGCGCCCGCTCGCCGAGAGCGTCGGCGCCAGCTTCATCGCGCCATGCGATGTGCAGAGCGATGAGCAGATCGCTGCATTCATGGCCCGTGCTGCCGAGGTGTTTGGCACCATCGACGTTTTGGTGCATGCAGTGGCGTTTGCGCCGCGCAACGAGCTGAACGGCCCGTACCTGAACGTGACCCGCGAGGGCTTCCGTGTCGCGCTCGACGTGAGTGCCTATTCGCTCACGGCATTGGTCAAGGCGGCGCAGCCCATCCTGGCGCCGGGTGCATCCATCCTGACGCTGACCTACCACGGCGCACAGCAGGTAGTGGCGAACTACAACGTCATGGGTGTCGCCAAGGCGGCGCTCGAGGCGAGTGTCCGCTATTTGGCCAGCGACCTCGGCCCGCAGGGTGTACGGGTCAATGCGATCAGCGCCGGGCCGATTCGTACGATGTCGTCCAGCGGCATCGCCGACTTCCGCACGATGCACCGCGAATTCGCCAACGTCGCTCCGCTACGCCGCAACGTGACGCCCGACGATGTCGGCAACACGGCACTGTGGTTGTGCAGCGATCTCGCGAGCGCGGTCACCGGCGAGATCATCTACGTCGATGCCGGCTTCAGCACGGTGTCGGTGGCGACGGGGCTGGCCTGACGCGCACCGGTCGATGATGGTGCATCACCGCGTGCGGGGCGCGGCCGGTGATGCGCGCCCCGCACGGCGCAGCAGTGCAGCGGCGTCGATGGCGGCCCTGCGGTGGCGCCAGATGCTGCATGCTGCCCGGTCGACCGGTTCGGCCTGCACGGCAACGGTGTGTGGGGCTGTTCGTGGCGTGGGGCAGCGCAGCGTTCAACCGACCAACCCACGATACCGCTCGACATGCTGCGCGGCGATGGTATCCCAGTCGAATGCCCGGCTGAATGCCCGGCCAGCGGCGCCGATGCGGTCCGCCGCCGCGCGATCGACGATCAGCTGCTGCAGCGCTGCGGCGAGGGCGGCGGTGTCGCCAGGCGGTACCAGACACACCTCGTGCCCATCGCGCAGCGCACGGCCGTCGCTGGCGACGATGGCCCCAGCACCGGTGGTGACCAGTGGCACGCCGTGGGCCAGCGCGGCGAGCAGGCTGCCGCGGCGGAACGACGCGCCATCGCTGAACGGCAGCGCAATCGCATCGCATGCCAGCAACCACGCCGAGACATCGTCGGCCGGCAGGTGGCCGGTGACATGCACCCGTGTGGTGAGTGCCAAGTGCTCGACGTGCTGCCGCACGGCAGCGGCGAACCGCTGGTCGTCGTCGTTGGGCGCGGCACCGCCGATCACCACCAGATGCGTCGTCGCCGGCAGGCGCACCAGTGCGTCGAGCAACGCGATCAGCCCCTTGGTCCGCGAGATCAGGCCGAAGAAGCCGACCAGTGCTGCGCCATCAGCCAGCCCCAGCGACGCGCGGCACGTACTGCGTGGCATCGCGGTGGCGGGCGCCACGGCGATGTTGGAACCGATGGGGATCAGCGCGACCCGCGCTGGTTCGGGGTGCCATGCCCGCAGCGCCTGGGCATCGGCCTGATTGGTCGCAATCGTCAACGCCGCGTCGCCGAACAGCCGCCGGTTGACCCACTCGCGCACGAAGCCGGCGCGCGGGAACAGGTACGGCACCAGCAGATCGTGGGCGGTGACGACGACCGGCAGCCGATGGCGCAGCAACCACGGCAGCAGGTTCACCAGCGGCCGCATCTGGTAGGCACCCGTCTGGTACTGGATGTGCAGCACGTCGGGCTGCAGGTCGGCGAGCGTGGTACGCAGCGCGCGCCACGCCGCCGGGCCCCAGCCGGCCAACGGCAGGCGGCAGACGCCGGGGGCAACGGGGCCGGCGCCCGTCAGCACCGTGGTGCGCCAGCCCACCCGCCCCAGCGCGCCAGCCAGATGCTGGGTATAGTCGCCGACCCCGCCGGGGGTCGGCGGGTATTCACCGGTCAGGAGTGCGATGTGACGGGCGGCTGGTGTCATCGGCGTCGCCTCACGCTTGCTCGTGTGTCATCGATGGGCACCGCACGGTGCCCATCGATGCAGGTGCGCCCGCAGAGACTGCCGCGCATGGTGCGGCATCGCAGACCCTCAGGGTTCGACTGGCAACGCATCGACTACGGTCGGGTTGAAGTAGCTGTACACCAGCCGCGAGAACCCGGCGATCGTCTCGCGCATGACCCGGTCGGCGACTGCGGTGCCGGGCGCGGCGGGGCGGAACAGGTAGATCGCGACGACGTAGTCGCCGCCTGGTGAGCGCACGATGCCGGCATCGGCGTGCATGTCGTCGATCCAGCCACTCTTGTGTTGTGCCACCGTCCCGGGCGGCAGGCCGGCGACCATGCGCGTGTCGTCTTCGTTGAGCGCCAGCCGCTCGAGCATCTCGCGACAGCGTGCGGCGTCGAGCATGTCGCCGTGCTGTTCGAGCAACACACCGGTGCCGCGCGCACACTCGTCGAGCATGCGGTAGAGCTGGGCCATCTCGTAGGGCGTCGTGCGCAAGTAGCGCCCGTTTGCCGTGTATGGCGGATCACCGGCCTGCTCCGGGCCGGCACGCAAGGTGATGCGATTCTGCCGCACGTAATCTGCTGATTCGTACGCGGTGTACAGATAGGTGTGCTCCAGGCCGAGCGCTGCCAGGCGATCACTCATGAGATTGGCACCCTTGATCGCGCCCTCGGTGCCAGGCCAGTTGATCGACCAGGACATCAGATCATTGGCGGCGAGGTTGTCGCTCTGCTCGATCATCTGCTTCATCGCCTGATCCTGCTCATCATCGAACGATGTGAGCGACAGGTAAGCATTGAGCATGATCGCCGTCTTGATGGTGCTGGCGGCGTTGAAGACGGTGCGCGCATGCACGGCGGCAATCTCGCGCTCCCCGGCGAGATCGTAGACATACACACCGGCGACATCGCCCCAGCGCGCTGCGAGGGTTTCGAGCGCCTGTTGCAGTGCTGCCGGCTCGGGGTGCATCTCGGCCGGCGTCAACGGCACCAGCGGCAGCTCGATCGTCCCGAGCGGCATTCCGCTCGCCAGGCGTTCGGCGATCGTCTGCTGTGCACTCGGGACATCGAGGCGTGCGCCGCCGGTGACCACGAAGCTGGCCGAGATGACGTCGCTGGCGGTGATCAGCAGGCTGCTGGTCGGGACGCGCACGTCCTCGGCGAGGCTGTCGAGCAGCGCGCCGAGCGCTTCCGCGTCGTAGTCGGGTGTCGCAGTGATGCGGGCGGCCGTGGGGGCTGCCAGTACTTCGGCCAGCAGCGCCGTGCGGTCGATGCGCAGCGCGATGTCGTCGGGGTCGATGGCGACGCGCTGCTCACCCACCACGACGTCGAACGGTTGTTGCAGCGCTGTGGCATACTGCTCGATCGCAGCGCGCGCCGCATCGGGCGTCAGCCCACCGAGCGCGATATCGCCCAATTGCACCTCGGCGGCGACGGGAACTGCGGTCGGTGTCGCGGCTGGCAGGCTGGTGGCGGTGGCCGGCGGGCGTGTCGGCGCGATCGGAACGGTGGCGGGAGTGGCACTGCAGGCGGCGCCGGCGGCGAGCGCCACGAGGGCGGTGAGGGCGCGAAGTAGACGCTTCATCAGTCTCTGGCTTCTCGACACACTGGAACGCTATGCCGCGTAGTATAGCACACTGCTTCGTGCGGAGCGGTGCGTGCCACGCCACCCTGCGTGCCCCCGCCCGACGACAGTGTGCTATCATCGGGCATCGGCCGGATGGAGAGCGGAGACGATGATCGACCAGATCATGCAACGAGTGGCTGCCTGTCCGCCGGCGATCGGCGCGCATCTCGCGCGCATATTTGCCATCGAGGTGGCTCACGGTACCGTCGTGGCACCGGAGACGATGGGCGAATGGGTCGCGCGGCAGTTTGGTTCGCTCGATGCCGTACAGCGGCAGACGATCGTCCGCATCACCAATCGCTACACCCTCGAAGCCAGCATCTTCAATCCGCTGCGTGCGGCGCGGCCGGCTCCGGCACGCAGCAGCGATGCTGCGCTTGATGCGTGGGTCGCCGCGGATCTGGCGTCATTCGACCCGTTCGCTGTTCCGCTGCGTGACACCCCGGCCAACGCGTTTGGGCGGATCATCGGTCGCAGCAGCGTCAGCGCAGCCAACATCGCACAGTTTGCCGAAAACCACGGCCTGGTCATCTTCGATGCAGCCCACCCGTTGCACTTCGACCACGCGCGCCTCGCTGATGCATTCGACGTAGCCCGCCGCTGGTTCATTGCGGCACATGCGCACGATCCGGAGGCGAGCATTCCGCTGCTGATCTGGAATTGCCTGCCGCGCAGCGGCGCATCGTTGGCGCACGGCCACATGCAACTGGTGTTGCACCGCGGCATGCCGTATGCACGCCGCGAGGCCTGGCGCCGCGCCGAAGTCGGCTATCAGGCCCATGGCGACTATCTTGCGACGCTGGCCCAGGTCCATCATGCGCTCGAGCTGGCCATCCCGCTCGCCGGCGCGACGGTCTTCGCGCATCTCACGCCGCTGCGCGCCCACGAATTGATCGGTTTGCTCGACGTGCCACCACTTGGCACCGACGATGCCGGTGAGTACCTCGCCGACATCGTCACACCGTTGCTCCAGCGCATGATCGCCCGCTGCGGCACGCGCAGCTTCAATCTGGCGCTGGCGTTTCCGCCGCTCGGCGCGAGCGAGTTCGCCTGGCCGTCGCAGCACACCATCCTGCGCATCGCGGATCGCGGCGATCCCCTGGCGATCCGCAACGACTGGGCGGCGATGGAGCTGTACGCGACCGGCTGCATCGCGACCGACCCATTCCTCACCGCCGCCCAGCTGCGCTGAGCTCACGGTGCTGGCCGCTCGCCCAACGTCACGCGCATCGCCTGGGTCGTCCCATCGCGCCACACATCGACCACTACCGTGTCGCCCGGGGCATAGCCGAGCAGCAGGGCGCGCAACTGGCCATCGACGCCGACGCGCTGACCTTCGAGGGTCGTAATCACGTCGCCTGGCTGCACACCTGCCTGTGCTGCAGGGCCATCAGACTGCACCTCGCGCACCAGCGCACCCGCCTGGATCGGCAGGTCCTGTTCGAACGCCGCCTGTGCATCGATCATGGTGAACGTCACGCCGAGGTACGGATAGGTCACCTTGCCCTCGGCGATCAGGGCGTCGGCCACGCGCTGCACCACGCTGCTTGGCACCGAGAACCCGAGGCCTTCGGCCTGGACGCCGTTGAAGCCCGAGCCACGCACCACCAGTGTGTTGATCCCGACCACTTCGCCGCGCAAGTTCAGCAGCGGCCCGCCGCTGTTGCCGCGATTGATCGCCGCATCGGTCTGGATCAGACCATCCGGTGCGTCGCCGCCGAGCGAGCGATTCAGCGCACTCACCACGCCGACCGTCACGCTGTTGCGGAAATCACCGAGCGGGCTGCCGATGGCGATCACCGTCTCGCCTGGCTGGAGTGCGCCCGAATCGCCGAGCGGTGCAGCACCCGGCACCGCACCATCGACCTTGAGCACGGCCAGGTCCATCAGGGGATCACTGCCGATCAGCGTCGCGCTGCGCCGACTGCCATCGAAGAAGATCACTGCCAGCGAGCGCTGCCCATCGATGACGTGGTGATTGGTGACGATGTACCCGGCATCGTCGATGATCACGCCCGAGCCCGTCGATCGCTGTGGCTGATCGGGCTGCGTGGGCTGCAGCGGAAGGAATGGCTGCGGACTCGCGCCGTTCGACGCCTCGAGGGTGTTGACGACGGTCACGACGGCCGGCGAGGCACGCTGGACGACATCGACGACGCTCATCCCGACGGTGTCTGCCGGCAGCGCCGGCGCGATGGCCGCCTGTGGCGTCGGCCGCGTCCGTGCCATCACAGGCTGCTCCTGGGCCACCCGATTGGCCGTCGGAACGGTTGCTGCCTGCAGCGCGCGCTCGAGCCGGCTGCCCACCAGGTAGCCTACACCGCCACCGGTCAGTGCGCCAGCGCCAAACCCTACCATCAAGGTCATGATGACCAGAAGCAACAGTCGCCTGGACATTGGTTCACTCCCATCTGTACACCATGATCCATCACGGACCATGCCGTCCATTTTCGGTTGGGCACGTGAGATCACGATGAGAACGACGTAAGAATCCGCTCAGGAATGCCCGGCAGGCCGGTGGGGCCCGACTGCACCGAGCGACGCCGGCATGCAGGTGATCGTGCGCTGGCCGATCTGCCGGATTCGCCTGTGGCCACGGCACGCCCCGTGTCCATCCGGCAACGCTGATGCAACGCCCGGCCTGCCTGCCGTCGTGCGGGCGTGTGCACCGACGCATCGCGACAGCCGTGGTGTGTATGGCACTGGGGCGGTGCGCCGCTGCTGGTATACTTTCTGTCAGCGCGTGCCACGACACACGGGGGGGGAAGGCGCATGATCCACGAGATGAGACTGCCGGCGTTGAGCGAGAGTGTCGTCGAAGGTACCATCGGTCGCTGGCTGAAACAGCCAGGCGAGACGCTGGCCATCTGGGAGCCGCTCGTCGAAGTCGAGACCGACAAACTGACGACGGACATCCCGTCCCCGGTCGCTGGTGTCCTGCTCGAGTGCTGCGTCGCCGCTGGCACCACGGTTGTGGCCGGCACAGTGATCGCCAGGATCGGCGAACCCGCCGTGTCGGCGGCAGTGTCGCCGCCCGACGCCACCGCGACTGTCGCGACGCCGCGCGAGGCGCCACCGACCGCGGCTGCATCCGCCACCCGCCGCCCGGTGATCTCACCGGTGGTCGCGCGCATGGCGGCCGAACACGGCATCGATCTCGGCCAGATACGCGGCACCGGGCTCGATGGGCGCGTGTCGAAGCGCGATGTCGAAGCCTGGCTGGCGGCGCGTACCGCACCGGTGGCCGCGCCACTGACGCCGCTGCGCCGCGCGATCGCCGAGCACATGCTGCGCTCGGTGCGCACCGCACCCCACGTCACCACCGTCTGCGAAGCCGACATGAGCACCGTAGTGGCCCACCGCGCGACGACCGCGTTCGGGTACACCGCCTACGTCGCCGCGGCGGTGGTCGCCGCGTTGGCACGCATGCCCCGGCTCAACGCCACCTTCACCGACGACGGGATCATCACTCACCACGCGATCCACCTGGGCATCGCCGTCGCCGTGCCGGATGGCCTGCTGGTGCCGGTGATCCATCGCGCGCCGCCCGATCTCGCGCAGCTCGCATCGCGCATCGCCGACCTCGCCGCCCGTGCCCGCGCCGGCACGCTGCGTGCCGGCGAGACGAGTGGCGGCACGTTCACCATCACCAACCACGGGACGTTGGGCAGCCTGTGGGCGACGCCGATCATCCACCAGCCACAAGTCGCCATTCTGGGCATCGGTGCCGTCGAGCGGCGC
>CAIQIY010000160.1 GCA_903871975.1 uncultured Chloroflexota bacterium
CCGAGCGCTTCGAGCACACGCCGCCGCACCTCGGTCACCTCGCCGGTGCGGTCGAATGCCTCGCCGAGCTCGCTGGCCAGCGTGTCGCCGATTGCTGCGGGCAGTTCACCGCAGGCTGCAGCCCGTGCGAACCGGGCCAGGCCCAACGCCGCCGCCGTTCGCACGTCGGCCACCGGGTCGCCACGCAGCGCATCAAGCATGCAACGCAGCACCATCGGCGAATCGTTCTCGACCAGGCCATCGATCGCCCGCGCGCGTACTGCCGCGTCCGGATCATCGAGACACCACAACAGGATCTGGTCGAAGTTCAGATCGAGGTTGTCTTCGGCCAGCTCGACCAGCGCAGCGACCAGGCGCGTTCGGCGGTCGCTGGCGATCGCGCGCCAGGCAGGCACGAATACATCGGCCTCGCCGACGCGGCGATCGCTCAGTGCCCGCAACTCACCGAAGACGATGCCCCGACTGCCCGCGCCGATGCGTCGCAACAGCGCTGCCAGCTCAGCCGTGGCCGCCGGATCGCTGGCGCTCATCGGGACACAACCTCGGCCCGCCGGCCAACGGTGCGTCGCTCACTCATCATCATCGACAAACTCATCGTCATCGGCGTCCACGTCGGTCGCCGGCATGGGTGGCGGCGCATATACCCACGTCTCCGGCTTCGCGCCGGGCTCGTAGGATGCGCCGGTCGTCAGCAGATGAGACAGCAGCGCGCGCGATGCCGGCCGCAAGACATTCAGCGACACATACAGCCGCGACTCGTCGGCTTCGTAGCGTGGTGCCCCTCGGGTTCCAACTGGCGTGCCGATCGTCTGGAACACCTGCTCGAGCATCAGGTCGGCGCGCCGTCGCTCGCTCATCGACGATGCCTTCAGATTGCGCAACCGCCCAAACTGCGCCTGGTTCAGCAGCATGCTGCTGTCGACCGCACAGGCAAACCGCAGCGCCGTGAAGCCAAACTTCGCCGTCTTCTTGGTTTCGTCGAGCGACAGGATGCGGTCTTCCTGCTCATCATCCTCGTCGTAACGCAGGTTGAACAGATGCGGATCAGCGGTGCGGCTGAGCGTGATCAGCGCACCCGGCACCAGCACCTGTCGGAACGTCGTCTCGAGGCCTTGCAGCCAGCCACCCTTGTTGCCGGTCGGAAAGCGCAATTCGGCGATCGTCGTCAGGTGGTGCTGCGGCCAGTAGAATCGCAACACTGCACTCGATTGCTTGGCCAATATCGCGCCCGGCAGCAGCGCTGCCAGCGCCCGGCTATACGGCAGGACGCCGTACTCCCATTCGAAGCCGGTCAGCACGTGGCTGTATTCACCCCGTTGTCGGATGGCCTCGAGATCATGCTCGCGCGTGCTGTCGTCGAACCCTTCCTCAAGATATCCGGTGAACTGCCCCATCTCGCCCGGCTTGACGCGCTTGGTGCCGATCGCCGGCATGTTCTTCAACGTCCACAGGTATGCCCCGGCGACTCCAACGAAGTCAAACTCCTTCTCGCGTCGCAGTGCGTGGTTCAACGAGAAGCGGAATGGCCCGTAGTCGGCCTGGCGCGGATTGTGGTAGAAGATGTCTGCGATGATCTGGGTGTCGAGGAGTGGTTCGCCACGCTCACGCAGGTAATCAGCGACACGGCGGACTTCGTTCTTGCCGAAGCTGGTGAGTTTGCTCGATGGCAGCGCCTGGTTGCCGAAGATGACGATCTGCCGCTCAGGGTCATTCTCGATGGCGCTGCGCAGCATTGACACCAGCGTCGGACCGTACTGGGCCATCAGCTCGGCGACTGGTCGCCGCACATCGATCTGCAGTGCGTTGGCCAACGTGATCATGGTGTCGGGCAAGGCCGCGCCGACGGCGGGCACCTGCGGCGGCACATCGTTGGTGGTGACCTCCTCAACATGAGTTGAGTCGACCTCGTCGCCGACAAGATCGTCGGCCTCGTCAATGTGTACGGCACTGGCTTCGCCGGCCTCGATGTCATCGGCGACGGCATCGACGGACAGCCGTGCCTGCTTGAGCCAG
>CAIQIY010000161.1 GCA_903871975.1 uncultured Chloroflexota bacterium
AGGCGTCTGGCGTCAGTTCGATCGGCAGTGGCTCGCCGGGCACCAGCTCGAGGAACGAGCGTGTCCAGGTCATCACCATGCCGGCCACCTGGCCGAGCAGCAGGCCCAGCCCCAGCGAGATGGCACCCAACAAGGACCATTCCATCAGGTAGACGAGCAGCACTTGGCCGCGCGACGCGCCGCGACTGCGCAACACGGCGATCTCGTTGCTCTGACGCTGCACGACCAGGCTGGCGACCAGCAGGATGAAGTAGGCGATCAGGCCGAGCACCGGGATACTGAAGATCGACAGGATGAGCGTCAGCCGCTGCACCTGTTGCTGGTGATCCGCCAGCGCCTCGCGCGGCGAGACATCAAGACGCATGCCGGCGAGGATGTTGCCCAGCTCGCTTGAGGTTCGCGCAATGTTGCCGAGCACTTCAGGCACGTCGGCCGAGCGGATGTGACTGCCGTCGGTGATCAGATACCACAGTGCCACATGGATCGGTGCCTTGTACCGCTCGACCAGCGACTGATCAAACGCCGCCTCGTCGATGAAGAATGTCTCCTTCAACGTGATCGGCTGATAAAACCAGTAGTCACTGACATCGTCCCGGGCGCGCCAGACGCCGGCAATGCGCGCGGTGATCTCGATGGGCTCGTAGTCGTTCTCGGCTTGCTGGAAGTCGAACAGCGGCTTGTTCAGCAGCAGGTAGCGCTCGTCGATCTGCAACCCGAGCGTGGCCGCCATCTCCTCGTGGATCAGCACCTCGACGTCGCCATCGTCGCGCAGCTGCGGCAAGCGCCCATCGACGATGGTGATCTGATCGGCGAAGTTGCTAGCAGCGGCGACGTTGACCCACATCAATGGGTCACCGACGCCGCTGCTCGGCAGGATCGGCATCTTGTCGGTCGAGCGATAGCGCACGACCCGCTCGATCGGCAGCGCCAGGCGGTCGGCGATGGCGTCGCGCATGTAGGCTTCGGCGGGATCGTAGGCGGCGGCGCCGATCAAGCCGTTCTGCGATGCCAGGTAGCGGTACATGAACGCGAACGGCGGCCGCTTGGCCCCCGAGTCCGTCATCGACAACTCGTCGCGCAGGATGCGATAGCCGACTGCCTCGGCGTAGACCGGGATGCTCACCGTCAGACCGATGGCGACCACGAATCCGGCAGCGATGGTGAGCATCAACGCCAGATGGCTCCACAGACGCCGGAGCGCGACGAGAATCAGGCCAAGAAGCCCCCGTGGCGACCACTGCATGCGAGTGGTCGTGCCAGCGAATGCCCGTGGCGGGCGAATGCTCGGTGAAGTTGCCATGGGCGCATCGCTCCTGCGCTATTGCCCGACGACGACGTCGCCTTCGTTCAATCCCTCAAGGATTTCGATGCGATCAGTGCTGATGATGCCGACGCGCACATCCTGGCGCCGCTGCCGATCGCCATCCTGGATGACGACAAACCGTCGGCCTTCGAACGTACGCACCGCCTGCGGCGGCAACCAGACAGCATCATCGACCTGCTCGAGGACAATGACGACCTGGGCGATGTCACCGACATCGACGTCGATATCGAGCGCATCATAGGCCACATGATAGGCACGATCGGCATCAATCGTCGCATCGCTGCTGGTGACGCTGGTCGGCAGCGAGACGATCGTCCCGGTGTACGTCTTGCCGGGTGCGCGCGAGAAGCTGAAACTGACCTGCTGACCGATGCCGATCCGGCTGGCCTGTTGTGACGAAATGCTCTCGATGAGCATTTCCTTCTCGCTGTCGTCGATGATGGTGATGACAGCCCGATAGGCCTGGACGGCAGTCCCCGGGCGCGCGGCGATCGCCGAGATTTCGCCATCGAACGGTGCGATGAGCTTGCCGGCATCGAGTTGGGTCTGCAGCCGCTCGACTTCGAGCGATGCTGCGGCAACCTGGCCTTCGAGTGCGGTGTCGCCTTCGCTGGCTTTCGCCTCGTTCAGCGCGATCTCGGCGCGTTCGATGGCACGCTGTGCCGACGCGATGTCGGCAGTGCGCGGCGGTTGGCGCAACGTCTCCAGGCGTAGTTCGGCGTCACGCACGAGCGACTCGGCGCGCTGGATGGCCGGCCCCTCGTTGGCCAGTGCCGTATCGAAGGCGATCTGCGCGGCACGTACCGCCGAATCAGCCTGCTTCAGGGCGTTGTCGGCCGCGAGATAGGCTTCGTAACGCCCCTGCCAGCGTGGATCGTCCTTCAGGTCGCGTACTGCTTCCCATTCAACTGCGGCAGTGCGATAGCGCACCTGAATCAATGGCAGTGCCTCGGATGCCTGCCGCAGCGCAAGATCGGCCTGTGACTTGGCAGCCGATGCGCTGTTGCGCGTCTCGGCGAGATCAGCCTGCGCTCGCGCGAGCGATTGCTCGGCAGCAGCGATATCGGCTGGCTCGGCCGGCGCACGCAGCTCGGCGAGCCGGGCACGGGCATCGGCGAGGTCGAGCTCGGCGCGGCGCGTCGCCAGGCTTCGCTGTGCGGCAACTTTCGTCAGCGCGTTCTGCGCCTGCTCGAGCGCAACCTCGGCCTGCCGCAGCTGATTGGGCAGATCGCCCATGTCGAGTTCGGCGAGCACCGTACCCGCCGTGACCTGGCTGCCACGATCGACCGAGAGCACCTTGAGGAAGCCGTCTTGGGTGAACGAGAGCTCTTGCTGGCGCACCGCGGCGATGAACCCGCTGACCTTGATCTCGTCGACGACCGTGCCACGCTGGGCGGCATAGGTTGGGCGCTCGAGTGCCGGTGGTGCAGGGCGAGGCGTCGGCGTCGGCAGGCTTTCACTGGGCGTCGCGGCACTGCATGCGGCCAGAAATGCGGCCAACAGCAGCGGGAGCATGCGCGGATTCATCGGTCACCTCAAATGCTGTGCTGCGACTGGATCACCCGGTGGCACCGGGACGCCGATGCGGTGCCTGCGACATGCCGGACCGCGGCGTGGCGCAGGGTCGCTGCAAAAGTATACCATATGTGGCTGGATGGCCCGTGGTGGGGCATGCATGGCCGTGCTACGGCTCGGTTGGTGGGGTCACACGAAGACGCGAAGGAAGCGCGTGCGACTGTGAGCGCTCTTCTATCCCTGCGGGTGTATGATGGGCAGAGCCGAATCACATCAATCAGTGAGGAGCCCGATGCACTTCGAGACACGTGCCATTCACGCCGGCCAGCCGATCGACCCCACGACCGGCGCGGTGATTCCCCCGATCCATCTCACCACCACGTTCGAACGGGATGCCGATGGAGGATACCCCCGCGGATATAGCTACATTCGCGCTGGCACGCCCAATCGCACCATGCTGGAACAGTGCCTGGCCGCGCTGGAGGAGGGCGCCGACGCGATGTGCTTCGCCTCGGGCCTCGCCGCAGCCCATGCAATCTTCCAGACGCTGGCGCCGGGCGATCATGTGATTGCGCCCGACGATGCCTACTTCGGTGTGTCGCGTCTCTTGCTCGACGTGATGCAACCATGGGGCATCGCCGTCAGCGTCGTCGACATGAGCGACCTCGACGCAGTTGCTGCC
>CAIQIY010000162.1 GCA_903871975.1 uncultured Chloroflexota bacterium
CCTGCCGGATCGTGCGTGCCACGGTGCGCGGCAAGTGGGGCGGTGCCACAGCAGGCGGCGATCATGCATCGTGCGGGCGATGGCCACCACGCTCCGACTGCCTGGCGTCGGCGCACCCCGCCCGACCAACGATGATGCGTGGTATAGTGCTTCACCATGCACACGGACTTCCGACGCGTCACGGAGGGGTCATGTCGGTACACTCGCGCGTTCCGGTGGCGCTCGTCAGCATCGCGACGCTGGTTGTTCTGCTCGTTCTCGCCCGCAGCGAATCCGGCATGCCGGTGGCGACGGCGCAGACCGGATATGACATCGCGAGCGCGACCCCCGTGCCCGCCTATCCGGTCAACACACCGCAGCCGACGCCCGGCGTGCCACAGCCGACGCCCGACGTGGTGCAACCGACGCCCGACGTGGCGCAATCAACGCCCGACGTGGCGCAGCCGAGCGTCACGCCAACGGCCACACCCACCGTGCCACCGACCGCGACCGTGTCACCGACCGCGACCAGGGCGCCCACCAGCGTGCCGCAGCGGCGTGAGCAGCCGACGGCGACGCCGGCTGGAACGCAGACGCCACTGGCCGAGTGCGCGCCGGGCAAGGTGATGGTGCTCGAAGGCCAGGGGCCACCGCGAGCGGCAGTACTGGTGACCTTCGGCGATCGGGTCGTCGGTGGCGGCAGCGTCGGCGCCGATGGCCGCTACCGCGTACCGGTCACCATCGGCGCAGAGCGCACCGGCATCTATCGCATCAGTGTGCGGTTGCGCGCCGACCGCACGCTGCTCGACCGGACGCGCTGCCAGGTTGTCGGCGCCACGGCGACGCCTACCGGTCGCTGAGGCCGAGGTGTGCAGAAGCGGCGCGCGCTCACGCGGGGGCCACGCGCCCGGGTGGCTGGCGGCGGAACACGACCAGCGCGATCGCCAGGACCGCACCGACGGCCGCGATCGCGAGCCACGCGCCAGTCACCATGATCGGCTTGTCGGGATGCTTTGCAGCAATGCCGGCGAGCGCCCAGATCAGGACCGCGGCATAGCCGACGTCGCGTCGTGTGAGGCTCATCGCGCCGGCGATTGCGACCACGGCCACAAACAACGCGCTGGCCCACAACTCTTCGGCGATGCCGAAGCCATCCCATTGCAGGAAGCGTGCGACTGAGGTGATGTTCACGACAGTGGCCACGGTGATCCAGCCGAGATAGACGCTGAATGGCCGGTCGACGCACCACCGCGCCGCTTCGCCGACGGCTGCGCGATCCTGCCGTAGCCGCAGGAAGATCACCACCAGACAGACCAGCAGGACAAGCATCACCGGTACCGTGGCGACGAAGATGTTGTAGTGCCACAGCGCCAACCATGCGACATTGGCACCACAGCTCAGCAGAAACCACGGCGCGATCGCCTGCATGCGCGGATCATCGCGCCGGGCCGGTGCAGCCTGGTAGATGCCGAATGCGATCAGACCGGCGTAGATCACGCCCCAGATCGAGAAGACATACCCTGCCGGAACGAACAGGACGACGAAACGGTCCGAGATCGCTCCGGTCAGCTGGCCGTTGAGTGGCAGTGCATTCGCCAGCCCGTTGAATGCGATCGTTCCGATGATGGCCAGCACGACGGCGACCTGGCGCACGATGGCACGTCCCATGGGGTTCTCCTTCACGTCGACGAGTCGACGCCCCGACACTCGGCAATGTCGCCACAGTGGGTTGCGACGATCAGGCGGGCTCGGCCGGCGGTGCCGGCTCGGGCACCAGGGTTACCACGCGAAAGCCCTCGGCATACGCGATGCCGGCGGCACGCCCGGTGCCGGCGGCCCACTCGCGGATCCAGCTGCCATCGCCGGGATCGACCTGGCTGCGGTGCTGACGCAGCGCTTCGATCTTGGTCTCGATGGTCGTGCCGATATCGACGATCAGCGCCCCCTCGCCGAGCTGGGTGATGTAGAGCTGCTTGACTTGATGGGGCTCCAGCCCCTCGGCGAGCAACTCGGGGAAGATCGGCCGCGTCGGTGCGCTGGGAAACACGGCAGTGACGGCGGCTTCGGCGGCGGCGCGATGATCCGCGTGATTGATGTAGCCCTCGTAGAAGAAGGCTGTCGGGTCGCCGGTGACCACGCGGTCGGGACGCAAACGACGAATGAGCCGGGTCAGCTCGCGGCGCAGCGCGATCGTCGGCTCGAGCGTGCCATCCTCGTAGCCGAGGAAGAAGACGTCGCGGACGCCACATACCTGCGCCGCTGCGCGCTGCTCGGCCTCGCGGATGCGCACGAGCTCGTCGAGATCCTGGGTGGGATCGTTGCTGCCGGCGCGACCGTTGGTGATGATGCAGTAGTAGACTGCGGCGCCTTGGCTGGCCCACAGTGCCGCGGTACCGCCCATGCTGAACTCGGGATCGTCCGGGTGGGCAAAGATGCCCAGTACGACCAACGGTGGGGTGGTGGACTGGTCGCTCATAGTGCTCTCATCGGCTCGGATGGCGCCGCCCCCGCGGGCGCACCGTGCCCGCTAGTCTACACGAGATCGCCGCGGCGCGCTACGGCTGCGCCGGTGGGCTGGCCGTATGCGATGCCCTCCGGGCGGCGCGGCATGGCCATGCCCCGCGACAGCACGACCGGGACGATGATGGTGGGGCGTTCGGCACATGCCACGGTGTCGCGCTGGCTCACGGCTCGCCGGCCGACAGCGATAGTGCCACGCCGGCGACTGATGGCATGTTGTGACGCCGCGCTGGCGTGTAGTACAGCTGATACACGGATATCGTGCTTCGCACCGGCAATGCTCCTCGTGTCGCAGGCATGTGCTGTCACATGTGGCGATCACGCCACACACCGGCGAACTGCCTGCATGACGCTGGTTGACGCCGTGATGGCGCATCATCAATCCCGCGAGTCGCCTGCACCACTGGAAGGGATGGCATGCTGGCATCACATGGCATTGCCCACATCTTGCCATCGACGGCTCCATATGTTAGAGTACATGCCATCAACCGTAATCTGCCAATGATGCAGTGGATATGGGCATCATATCGCCGTCGATGGCTCACCTGGGATATGTGGCGGCTCGCAGCAACGGTCGGGATTGCGTTCGTA
>CAIQIY010000163.1 GCA_903871975.1 uncultured Chloroflexota bacterium
CCTGCTGGTGGCCTGATCGCCTGTCTGTGGGCGTCGACGCTCTGTGTCCTCGCGGCGGGCGCGCTCTCGCTGCGGTTGCCGCGTCGCGCCGGCGCGCGGCTGCAGCCCGAGTCGTTCGGCGACCTGGGCGAGTGACACATCGCCCGGCGGTGGTAACGCTGCACACCGCCGGACTCAGCCACCGGATCGTGCGCACGCCGTGCGGCAACGGCGCCGGGTTGTGCGGATGGAAACCCCGGATGCGGTGCGCCGCGGGCAGCACAACGACACACACGTGCAGTCGGGCCACGACAGCACCGCAGCGACGGCCAGCGATCACGCACGCCAGACACCGATGTCGATGCAGACACGTACCGGTCATCGGTGATGCCTGTGGGGATCGCGTGCGTGCACCGCAATCGGCGTTCACTGCAGACCAATCACCAGCCCGGCATATTTTTCGGCGAGGACGCGCGCCTGTTCATCGCTGATGCCCTCGGCGATGACGTGAAAGAACGGCCCATCGGGATCCGGCAGGATCAGCACCCACTCATCGCCAAGCTCGATGCGCACACCCTCGATCTGATCCAGCCGGCGATCCGCATACTGCTGATTGAGCAGACGCATCACCTTGCCCTTGAGCTCCCAGCGGCACGGCACGCGCGCCTGGGTCAGATACGAACGTGGCAGAGCGCGCACCACCCGCGACAGCGTCGTCGCATTGAGCGTCAGCAATTCCATCAGCTTCACGACGGCGAAGATCCCATCGGCGATCGGATAGTAGCCTGGGAAGATGTAATTGCCAGCACCGTCGCCGAGCAACAACAACTCGCGCTGCGTGGCTGCCGTCCGCATCAATGCCCCGAGCGTCGCACGCGTGCGGATCACGCGCCCACCATAACGCTCCGCCACCTGCTCGAAGGCACGCGGTGCCGTCACCGGCACTGCCACTGCGCCACCGCGATTGGCCGCCAGCGCCAGCGCAACGAACACCAGCAGCGACTGCATCCCGCCGATCTGCTGGCCGACCTCGTCGACCAGGAACAACTTCTCGCCGGTGGGATCGATACGCACACCAAGCGACGCACCGACCGCCGCCGTGATGCGCGCCAGGCGATCCATGCTCTCGTCGAACTGCTGGGTCGTCTGGACGATTCTGCTCTCATCGAGATTCGAGTTGAGTTCGATCACATCGACCGCCATACGGCGCAAGAGGCGCGGCAGGATCGTCGAGACGCTGGCATTGGCGTAATCGATCACCAGATCGAAGCCGCGCGCAATCTCCTCGAGCGCGTCCGAGCGCAACGCGGCGAAGAAACGTTCCCCGTAGGTCTCCTCGACGCGCGAAGCATCCTGAATGCGGCCGATCTCATCGAGATAGACGCGCCGATAGTCCTCGCGGAAGAAAATGCCCTCGATCTTGCGTTCGGTGGCTGTATCGATGTCGAGGCCAGCGCTGTCGAAGAACTTGAGCTCGACGATGCGACGATCGTTGGGCGCCAGCCGGGCATGGACGCCCCCCAGCGCGCCGCTGGCATGAGTCATCACGCGCGCTACCGGCAACGGCACACTGTGCAGATCCAGCACATGGATCCCCGCCGAGGGCAGGCCGGCGATCATCGCGCGCTTGAGCATGCGCGGCGTGTAGTGCAGATCGCGTGCCATCGTGACGGCGGCGCCGCGTGGCAGCGTCGCGCCATAGGCTGCGCCGAGCCGCGCGCAGAACTCCGGGGTCAGATCGATGTTGACCAGGCCGCTGATGCCGGATCGGCTGAACAGCACTCGGCGCCCCTGCGACCCCCAGATGATGCTGCTGCTGATCGTCGCACCTTCGTCGACTTCCTTGCTGGGCCAGATCTTGACATTGGCACCAATCACCGCACCAGGATTGATGATCGTCTGGTCGCCGATGACTGCGCCTTCGAACAGCACTGCACGGCTCTTGATGTTGCATTGCCGCAACACGATGGCACCACGCAGCTCGGCACGATCACCGATGTAGCTGTTGCGCCAGATGATCGAACGGTCGATGGTGGCACGCGCATCGATGATCGAATAGTCACGGATGACGGTCGGGCCATGGATGATCGCACCGCTCCGGATCTTGACGCCATGACCGAGGAAGACCGGGCCGGTAAATTGCGCATCGCTGGCGATCTCGGCGTCGCCATCGATCCAGACGTCATCGAACGCACGAGTACCGATGCGCGGCAGCCGTACCCGGCCAGCCAGGTAATCACGGTTGGCGCGCATGTATTCCTCGATCGTGCCGACATCGGTCCAGTAGCCTTCGGCGATATAGCCGAGCAACGCATCATCGGCACGTAACATCTGGGGGAAGACATCCTTCGACCAATCGGTCGGCACACCGGGTGTGATGAAGCGAAACACCCGTGGATCGAAGACGTAGATCCCGGTATTGACCGTATCGGAGAACACCTCGCCCCAGCTGGGCTTTTCGAGGAACTGCTGAATCTCCGCACGCTCATTCATGATGACGACGCCGTAGTCCAGCGGATTGGGCACGCGTGTGAGCGTGATGGTCGCAGTAGCGCCACGTTCCCGATGAAACGCAATGACCCGGCTGAGATCAAAGTCGGTCAGGGCATCGCCCGAGATGACGACGAAGGGCTCCTGCAGCAGATGCTCGGCGTTCTTGACGCTGCCCGCCGTGCCGAGTGGTTGCTCTTCGAGCGAATACTCGATGGTGACGCCGTATGCCGATCCATCGCCAAATTGATCCTGGATGACATTCGCCAGATACTGAATGGTGACCACAATCTCGGTGATGCCATGGATCTTGAGGAGTTCGATGATCTGCGCCATCACCTGCCGATCGACGATCGGCACCATCGGCTTGGGGCGGTTGATCGTCAGCGGACGCAGGCGCGAGCCTTCGCCGCCTGCCATGACGACAGCCTTCATGAGTAGCCTGCCTTTCGGCGCACGCGCGCATGATCGCCGGCATCGGGGCGCAGTCGTCGCGCATCGGCGATCGCGCAGCACTCAGTAGGTGTAGGCATCGTTCGCCTGGGCGCCATTCAGCACGACGCCGACGATATGCGCCTTGACCTTCTCGAGCATCTCACGCGCACGCCGTGCCCGCTCGCGGCGTGTCCGGCCAGCAGCGAACACCAGCAGCACGCCATCGACGCGTGCCGCCAGCACGGCCGCATCGGTCACCGCCAGCACCGGCGGAGTATCGAACAGCACCACATCGGCCTCGTCGCGCAAGCGGGCGATGATGCGCTCCATGCGC
>CAIQIY010000164.1 GCA_903871975.1 uncultured Chloroflexota bacterium
GACCTGGTGTGCGTCAATCACGTCGCCGACCCAACCCGGCCCCTGATCCTCGAGCTGCCGCCGGGGCGCGGCCGCACCCTGCAGCGCGATGTCGCCGCGCTGGTCGCACATCTGCGGCGCGACGTGCCGCGGGCATTCGAGAGCGACGACTACACCGGTCGACGCGAGGCGATCATCGGCGAGGTCACGCGGCGACGCGACACGGCGCTCACCGCACTCGACGCGCGTGCCAACGCCGTCGGCTACGGCCTGCAGGTCACTGCGACCGGCATCGCACTCATCCCGACCGTCGGCGGGCGCCCGCTGAACGAGGCCGAGTACCAGTCGCTGCCGGCCAGCGCACGCGATGACATGCTGCGGCGCCGCGAAGTGCTCGAGGGCGAGCTCAAGGCGGTGCTCAAGCAGATTCGTGCCGATGAGCGCGCCACCACCGAGCGCCTCGCCACGCTCGACCGCCAGGTCGCCGCGGCAGTCGTCGATGGTGCCGTCGACGACGTACGCGACGACTACGCCGATCTGTCGGCAGTCGTGGCGTGGCTCGACGCGCTGCACCACGATGTCCTCGAGCGGCTCGCGCTGTTCCGTGGCGAGGCGCCGCCGGCCGAAGCCGGGCCAGCTGCAGCGATGTTGCTCGAGCGCGCGTTTCGCAGCTATCAGGTCAATCTGCTGGTCGACAACAGCGCGGCGACCGGCGCGCCGGTGGTCGTCGAACATCATCCGACCTACGCCAACCTGTTCGGTCGGATCGAGAAGGAGAGCGTGATGGGGGCGCTCTCGACTGATTTCACCATGATCACTGCCGGCGCGTTGCAACGCGCCAATGGTGGGTATCTGGTGCTGCCCGTCGAGGAACTGTTGCGCAACCCGTTCAGCTGGGAGAGCCTGAAGCGTGCGTTGCGCAGCCGCCAGCTGCAGATCGAGGAGCCGGCCGAGGCCGCCGGCATGCCGAGCATCCGCACGCTGCGCCCGCAGCCGATCACGGCACAGGTGAAGGTGGTGCTGGTTGGCTCGCCGCTGCTGTATCAGATGCTGTACGCCGCCGACGACAGCTTCGCCGAGCTGTTCAAGGTCAAGGCCGAGTTCGAGACGACCATGCCGTGGAGCGTCGCGCACCGCGAGGTGTTTCAGCGCGTGCTGGCGACGCTCTGCCGCGATGGCGGCCTGCGCCCGCTTGATGCCGACGCCGTGGCCCGCATGCTCGAGGTGGCGCTGCGCGAGGCCGGCGACCGCGAACAGATCAGCACGCGCTTTGGGGCACTGGGCGACTTGTTGCGCGAGGCGGAGTATTGGGCTGCCAGCGCCGGCGCCGCACAGATCCGCGGTGCCGATGTGCTGCAGGCGCTGGAACAGCGTGTGGTGCGCAACGGCATGGCACGCGCCCGGCTCGCCGATGCGCTGCGCGACGGCCGGCTGCGCGTCGCCACCGACGGCGCAGTCGTCGGCCAGGTGAATGGCCTGGCAGTGCTCAGCACCGGTGCTGATACCTTTGGCCAGCCCAGCCGGATCAGCGTCAGCGTCGCGCCGGGGCGCGATGGCCTGATCGACATCGAGCGCGAAGCCGAGACCGGCGGCCCGAGCCATACCCGGGGTGTGCTCATCCTCGGCGGTGCGCTGGCGCGTCGCTACGCGGCCGATGGCCCGATCACGATGAGCGCCCGGCTGGTGTTCGAACAGAGCTACGGCGGCGTCGATGGCGACAGCGCCTCGGCAGCCGAATTGTGCGCCCTGCTGTCGGCGCTCGCCGATCTTCCATTACGTCAATCAGTTGCACTCACCGGCTCAGTCGACCAGTTCGGCAACGTCCAGGCGATCGGCGGTGTCAACGAGAAGATCGAAGGCTTCTTCGCGCTGTGCCAGGCGCGCGGGCTCGATGGCCGGCACGGCGTGATCATTCCCGAGGCCAA
>CAIQIY010000165.1 GCA_903871975.1 uncultured Chloroflexota bacterium
CAGCACGAGCGCCAGGCCCAGCTTCAGATAGTGGAACAGATGCATCATGCCACCGAGCACGAAGTACAGTGACCGCAAGCCCAGGATCGCGAACACGTTTGACGTGTAGACGATGAACGGGTCCTGGGTCACGGCGAAGATCGCCGGAATCGAGTCGACCGCGAAGATCAGGTCGGTCGTCTCGACCATCACCAGCACGAGGAACAGCGGCGTCGCCATCCTGATGCCGTTCTGGCGGGTGAAGAACCGTTGCCCGTCGTACGTGTCGCTGACCGGCATGACCTTGCGGAACAGGCGAACGACCGGATTCTTGTTGGGGTCGATCGACTCGCTCTGGGTCGTGGCCATCTTGATGCCGGTGAGGATGAGAAACCCGCCGAACACCCAGATGATCCAGTGAAATTGCTTGATGAGCGCGGATCCGGCGAAGATCATGCCAGCCCGCATGAACAATGCGCCGATGATGCCCCAAAACAGCACACGGTGCTGGTACTGCGGGGGGACGGCAAAGTAGCTGAAGATCATCACGAAGACGAAGATGTTGTCGACGCTCAGCGCTTTTTCGATGAGATAGCCGGTGAAGAACGCCAGCCCGGCCTGGTCGCCGGTGTATTCGGAGCCAGGGAACCACTGTCCCCAGAATGCGACCAGCATGCCATTGAAGGCGAGTGCGAGACCGATCCAGATGGCGCTCCAGATCGAGGCCTCACGGATCGAGACGACGTGGGCGTGCCGATGGAACACGCCGAGGTCGAGCGCCAGCATGGCGATCACGAACGTGTTGAAGCCCAACCACAGCCAGATGCTGGTGTCCACCGTTGCTCACTCCTGTCATACGGCGCCGATGGCGCGCCCGCGCTCGGTGAGGTCGGGTGCCGCGCGGCGCATGCTGCTTGCGTCCTCTCATTCTCGCTGATGCGCGACTGGTGCGGCATATGGAAGGTGTTTGGACGTTCGGCCGGCATTCCCCGGCCGAATGCCTGCGGCTGCGTCGAGCGATCATCAGGTGATAACACCGATCTCGTCATCAGATCATCGGCGCATAACATGCCCCGGCGATGATCCTGGCGTCGACGCTGACATGGTTCGACGTGCAGACACCGGAGGAATCGTTCGTATGCGCAAGCCGTTCATCGCCCTGGCCCTGTTGTTCACCGTGGTGCTGGCCGCCTGTGGTGGTGCCGCGCCGGCCGAGCCGACTGCCGCGCCGGCCGAGCCAACCGCCGCCCCAGCCGAGCCAACCGCCGCGCCGTCGACCGAGCCGATCATCATGGCCTGGTACCCCAACGAGTCGGGGGCCGAGCTGAAGGACGCCCGTGACGCGCTCGGCGCACTCATCACCGAGGCGACTGGCCGGCCAGTCGAGCATCAGCTGACCACCGATTACATCATCGCCATCGAAGCCGTCGCCAGCGACAACGCCCACCTGGCGTTCTTCGGCGCCGAGGGCTACATCCAGGCCCGCGACAAGAACGCCGCCGTCGTGCCGCTGGTCATGCCGAGCGGCAAGTCGGGCACCGCCGATGATGCCGTCTACTACAGCTGGCTGGCCGTCAAGCGCGGTCAGGAAGGCGACTACCAGCAGGATGGCGCGTTCGTCATCGACGGCATTCAGGGCAAGCGCTTCTCGTTCGTGTCGAACAGCTCGACGTCCGGGTTCCGCGTACCGTCGGCCAACATCGTCAAGTACTTCGCGCAGCAGGACACCTGGAAGGACCTGACCGCCGAGGATCTGCTCGAGGGCAGCGCCGACGGGTTCTTCACCGACGTGCAGTTCGGTGGCTCGCACCAGGGTTCGGCCGTCAACCTGCTCGCCGACAAGGTCGATGTCGCGGCCTTCTGCGACACCTGTGTCGCCAACTACGTCGAACTGGTCGAGGGCACCGAGAACACCGCCGGCGCGGTGTACCGCGTCAAGGAAGGCGCCGAGGAGCCGTTCAACCAGCACGTCGGCGCAGAGTTCGTGCTCATTTCGTCGACCCCGGTGCTCAATGCACCGTTTGTCGCGAACAGCACCATGCTGAGCGCCGAGGAGATCGCGACGCTGCAGACGCTGCTCACGTCGGACGATGTGGCGAACAACCCGAAGATCTTCGCGACGCAGGAAGCGATCGACGCCGGGTTCACGCCGCTGCTGAAGAAGACCGCCGAAGAGCGCTTCATCGTCGTCGAGGACTCGTTCTTCGATCCGATTCGCGCGCTGCGCTGATACGAACCATGATGGCGTCGGCCGGAG